>NZ_JFAN01000008.1:0-110682 GCF_006408855.1 Bifidobacterium sp. UTBIF-68
CCGGCCGCAACCGCAGCCAGTTCCCCAACGACCAGGCCGTCGTCAAGCTCCTGTGGCTCGCGATCTGCGACATCGAGGACAAACGGGCCAGACAACGGGAGAAGACCGGGAAAGGCAAACGCCATAAAAGCGAATGCCGTCTCATCGAGGGGCGGGTCACCACCAACTGGAAACAGGCCCTGGCCCAACTCGCCGCCGCGTATCCCGAACGCATGGAACCATACCTCTAAAAAACAAAAACAAAACCCCAAACACAAACAATTTGACAAGCTCGACGCAACTGCTGATTGTTCCCGGAGAGGACCGCGTCACGCTGATGACCTGCACCCCGTATGGGGTGAACACCCATAGGCTTCTCGTATCGGGTGTCCGCGTGCCTTCCGATTCACGTGGGGGAGGGGAAAGCGCAACACGGCGCGAATCGGTGCCGACGATGGCGGGGATTGTGGTGTTTCTCATCGTTTTGGGCGGCGGCTCGGGGTTTGTATGCAGCGCCGGTTCGTGCAGGGCGTCGATCCGTGCGCGGCATCGCGCGTAATCGCGGCGTATGCATAGCGGGCGTCCCTCGTCATTCTGAGGGGGGTACCTCTCTTAAATGACGGGGGACGCCCGCTTGGAAGGGAAGGGGTGCACGGCCTGTGGCCCCGGCCCGCGCGATGAATTCACTCATCGCACGGGCCGGACAAATCGTTTTTCAGGCGGCGAGTTCGGCCTTCAGCTCCTTGAGATCGGCGAGGATCTCCTCGTGGCACTTCTCGTTGGTGTCGAAGGCGAGGTGGCAGAAGGCGCACTCGTGGCCTTCGCGGTTCTCGTGGCAGGTGTGAATGCAGGCCTTGCCCTCGCACTGCTCGTCGGTTCCGTGCATGCAGTCGTTGTCGTCGCAGCAGTCGCCGGTCAGGCAGCAGCCGCAGCAGCCGCATGCGGCAACGCCGTGCTCGTGGGCGGAGATGTCGAACTTGGCGAGCGTGTCCTTGCAGACGGCGAAGGTGCCTTCCTCGGTGACGATTTCGTAGGCGTGCTGGTCGATGGTTTTGATGGTCATAAGTTTTCCTTTCAATGTGTCCATGGTTTTCGATTGAAAGGATAAGACGCGCGCGGTGCGTGTGGAAGTTAGTGAAAGTGGTTACCGGTTTCGCTGCCCGTCGCCGTCGTGGGCACTGTCGATGACCTTCTGCGCGCAGCGGGGGCACAGGCCGTAGATTTCCAGCTCATGGGCGACGTTGATGTAGTGCAGTTTGGCCGCCGCCTGATCGATCCACTGTTCCAGCCCTGGAATCTCGATTTCTATGGTCTTCCCGCAACTCCGGCACATGATGTGGTGGTGGTGACGATGGTCGGTGCAGGCGCGGTACAGGGTTTCGCCGTCGAGATGAATGATGTCGAGTTTTCCTTGGCCGGCCATCATCTGCAGATTCCGGTATGCGGTGGTGGTGCCGATGCGCGTGCCTCGGTTGCGCAGGATGTCGGTGATCTCCTGAGCGGTGGCGAAGCGCGACAACTCCGACAGTGTCTGCTCGATCAGCATGCGCGGTCTGGTGATGCGGGGGTTGGGCGACTCCGCGCGCTCGTCGCGCTGTTGTCCGTCGTGATTGGTCACTGTATTCCCCTCCTCTCCCATTGGATAATGATAGTGGTTATCGTTTAGAAGGCAAGTCGGATGGTTGTGCGGGAAATCCGCGAACCTGACGCCATGGTCGCGCCGGTCCGGTGCGCCGGTGCCGTCGTGCCCGAAGAATGGCGAGACATGATGATGCGCCCCGATCGGCGGAGAAACATGTTTCCGATCGGGGCGCAAGTGGTGGTTCAGGGGCCGGCTCGGGACGACGCCGCGGGTATGGCTCAGTGCGCCAGAATCTCCGTGGCGATCTCCTCGCCGCTCATCGACGCCGGGTAGTAGGTGGGCCAGTTGTCCATCTCCTTCAGGGTCTCCTCCTGGGAGGAGTCACCCATGAAGATGTGGAAGTGGGCGGACTTGCCCGGCGCGATGCCGTGGTCGGAGAACTGCACGACCTTCGGTGCGCCCTCGGGCACGTCGCCGGTGGCGGTGAACAGGAACCTTACGCCGCGGTTGCCCTTGGCGTAGTCGAGGATTCTGAATCCGTCGTACTGGTAGGTGGCGGTAGCGGTCTTGCCGTCGCGGGTGAAGCTCATCTGGTTGCCCGTGATGACGATCTTCTCCACGTCGGTCTTGTATCCGGTGTCGTAGTACTGCTTGTACTCCTCGGCGGTCATGTCGCCCTTCTTGGCCTTTGCCTCCATCACCGTGTCGAGTGTGCCGTCCTGAAGGTACGGGTATACGGACTGCCATTCGCCCTCGTAATCGGACAGGGTGCGGTCTTTGACGTCCTGCGTGAGGAAGAAGCCGTTCGTGGTGTCGGTGGCCAGCGCCTGCTTGGCGATCAGGGTGAGCCAGCCGAGCAGTGTCTTCTGGTTTTCGGGCAGCTGTTCGGTGGCGGAGATGATCGTCTTGTTGCTGGAGAGCGCGGCTTCGTTGAGCTTCTTGGCGAAGCCGCCCATCTCCTGCGGGTTGACGACGAGGATGTCCACGTCGTCGCTGGCGACGATGTCCATCGCGTTCTTGAGGTCGGCGGCGGACGGCTCGGACTCACTGTTCATCGCGTTGGTGTAGGTTTCGGGGGTCTTGTCGGTCGCACCGATGTAATCGAGCAGGTAGCTGATGATCGACTCGGTCGCCACGTAGTTGCGTTCGACTCCCGCGGCGCGGCCCTTGTTCACGAGGGCGACGAAGTCGGCGTACTCGCCGTTCCACTCGTTGAAGTGGCGCTGCACGGTGGCGGCGGTCTTCGAGTTCTCGCCTGCCTTGGTCACGTAGGCGTCGTTGATTGCCTCGGCGGCCTTGAGCACGCCTTCGGGGCTGAACCACACGTGGGGGTTCGTGGAGCCGTGGTGATGGTGGTGACCCTCCTCGCCTTCCTCGCCTTCCTCATGCTCGTGGGAGTGCTCCTCGGTGGCGGTGATGCCCATGAGGTCGCCCACGTTCACGATGGTCTGCTTGTCCGGGTTAAGCTGAGCCTTTTCCGCCCAGCCGTCGTATCCGGCGCCGTTGAGCACCACGATGTCGGCCTTGGCGAGCTTCGCGAGGTCCGAGGCGGTGGCCTCGTAATCATGCGGATCGGCGGAGGTCGAGTTGATCAGCGAAGTGACTTCGGCACAGGAGCCGCCGAGTTGCTCGGCAAGCGAACCCCACTGATTCACCGAGGCGACCACGGTGAATGTCGTGTCGCAGGAATCCGCAGCCGTCGCCGTGGTGCTGCCGCCGGGCTCACCGCCGGACGTCTGGCCTTGTCTTGCGTAGGCGAATCCGCCGACAATGCCGCCGGCGAGCAGCGCGCCGACGCAGAATGCGGCGATGGCGGCGATGATTGGCTTGCGGCGTTCGCCGATGGCTGCGCGAGCATCGGGATTGGTTTCGGGTGTGGGCTGGCTAGCGTTTGGGTTAGTCATGTTTGGGCTTTCTACCTGATTGTTCGTATTGTTCTGATTGTTCAGTTTCTGGGTGTGCTCTGCTTGTCAACACATTTCCGACGCAGGACACGCGGGACATTAGGGCTTCATATACCCCTTCCGTACGGCTGCGGCCAGATTCTGGGGAACCTGGACGACTTCGCCTTCCGGTGTGGTGACCGTGGCCAACTGTGGAACTTTCGCCTTCCAATTGGCTCGGCGTGAGCGGGTGTGCGACCGTGAGGTCCGGTATTTCGGCAGTGCCATCAGCCTTGCCTCGCTTTCCAATGCGGATTCTTCTTATTGATGACGTACAGATGTCCGCGGCGCCGGACGACGTAGGAGCCGTCCTTACGCGCCAGCGATCGAATGGAGGATTTGACTTTCATGGTGTTGCTTCTTATCTACGGTTTGTGGGTCACCAGCTTGATTTCACTACGCCGGGCAATTCGCCCTTATGCGCCTTTTCGCGCAGATTGATGCGCGAAAGCCCGAACTTGCGGTTGAAGGCTCGCGGCCGCCCGTCGATGGAGTCCCGGTTACGTAGGCGGGTCGGGCTGGCGTCGCGGGGGAGCGCATGCAGTTTGCGCATGGCTTCGGCCCGTTCCTCGGGCGGCAGGTGCGGGTTGACGCTGTCCCGCTTGTATTGCGCTCGCCGTTCGGCATATTTCGCCACGATGCGTTCGCGCTGCATTTGTCGGTTGATTTTGCTGGTTTTGGCCATGGGATTTCCTCCTGTTCAGCGCGATTCCCGGAAGACGACGCGCCTGCGCACCACCGGGTCGAACTTCAGCAGTTCGAGTCGGTCCGGCGTGTTGCGTCGGTTCTTGCGGGTCGTGTAGGTGAAGCCGGTTCCCGCCGTGGATTTAAGGGTGATGACCGGTCTGATCTCCGATGATTTGCTTGACATGATGCTTCGACTGCTTTCTATTGGTTGTCTGTTGGTTGCATCTCAGGTATCTGACGGATGGCTGTTGGGTGCCTAATGGTTTCCTGCCGAGTGCGCATCGCAGGGCTGATGAGCGTCGCCCGCGTCGAGCAGCCAGTGTCTGCCGAGCGAGTATCGGGCGCGAGTCATCGGTTGACGTTCTGGTTGCGGCGGATGCGAGCGAGCGCCGCTTCGATGCCGATGCGGTCGATGGTCTTCATGCCTTTGGCGCTCACGGTGAGTGTGATGGTGCGTCCCAGAGACGGGGCCCAATACCGCTTCGTTTGCAGATTAGGCGAGAAGGTTCGTTTGGTTTTCCGATGCGAATGGGAGACGCGATTGCCGGTGGAGGCATGCGTGCCCAGGATTTGACATTGTTTGGACATGATTGCAGACTATACACCATAATGATAACCATTATCAAAAAGAAAGGTCGTTATGATTCATCCGGTATTGCAATCATTGGGAAACGCGGAACGCGGCGCTGGCGTGCCGGTGGTGCTGCTCACAGGGGCGGATCGGCTCAGTCTTGATGCCGTTGCGTTTTCGTTGGCTGATTCCTGTCCGTCCATATGCTCGATCGCCTATGACGTGCGTCCGAATGCCGCCGTCGAGTCCGGGCTGGACATCGTGCGTACGATTACTCGACCGCGAGCCGACGATCTGGCATTCGGGAAGACCGACTCGTTCGCCTTGGAGGAATGCTGCATGAGTTGCACGGTGAAGCATGACGTCGGACGCGTGCTGAAGTCAATATGCTCGGCGTTTGCAACAGGTGTCGGGGTGGGATCGGAAGTGCCGCCAAGGATTGAGTCGAATGGGTTGTCGGATGCTATGGGGATTTCCGCGTCCGCGTCGCCGGAATCCCTGTCGTTTACCATGCCTGAGGCGTTCCTTGTCTCGTTGCCGGTCGGTTTGGAGGGCTCTCTGGTGGCGCAGTATCTGACGGATTTGTTCCGCCTTGATGACTGGAGTATGCCGTTGTTCGTCGGTGTCGTCGCCAATGCGGTGGGTCTTGACGAGTTCGAGGAGCGGTTCTTCGACGACGATCGGCTGTGTCTCTATGGCTTGGGTGAGGAGGATGGCGTCTATGATGAGCGCTCCACTGGTGCCGTGGTCTCCCGCCTGATTCGAGAGTCTTCGTGCGTATTGGAGCTGCCGGTGGTCGGAGCCGGCTGTTTGGCGCGTCATCTGGATGCGGATGGTGAGTGCCGGTGCCGTGACATCATTCGCGCTATAGCCGACTGCGATGCGCTGATATGCGAGGACGCCCATACCGTAAGTCTGATGGAGCTGGTGGGTGTGGCGTCCGGTGCAACGGTGCCACGTGTCTGAGTGCGCGCTGATGCAGGGCTGATTGGAATTGGGTGAATAGGTCAGGTGGATGAGAGCATCGCGATCTGTGTCGTTCGGCATTGCTTGGTCATGCTGTGTTTTGCTGTGTTGCTGCGTTACGGAGGGCCGGGTGTTGAAGATTGTGACGGGTCGCGCGGCCGAATGAGAACACGCCGAAACAAATGCAAATGATAATAGTTCTCAATATGTGTTATTCTGTCGTCTCGGTGGCCGGGCGATGATGCAACAGCATCAGCATCGCCCGGCCTGGCAGTTGAAATAGAGAGGAAACCCAAACCATGTCCATCATGTCCAATGCCAAGCGTGCATTCGCCGTCGCGGCTGCTGCCGCGACCCTGTTCTCGATGGCCGCCTGCGGCTCCAGCAACGCCGACAGCAACACCAAGTCCGATTCCAGCGCCGCCGCATCCTCCGGCAAGATCGAGGTCGTCGCCTCCATCAACCAGTGGGGTTCGGTGGCCGCCGACCTTGGCGGCGACAACGTCGAAGTCACCAATATCATGACCAAGACCAACGTGGAGGCGCACGACTACGAGCCCACGGCCGCGGACGTAGCCAAGTTCGGCTCGGCCAAGGTGGCTGTGGTCAACGGCGCCGACTACGACCCGTGGGCATCCAAGGCGGCCGGGTCCACCAATGCCACGCTGGTTGACGCCGCCGAAACCGCCGGCATCAAGGAGGGCGACAACCCGCACGTCTGGTTCTCCGCCGAGGTCCGCTCCGCCACCGCCGACGCCATCACCGCCGCCTATCAGAAGGCCGACCCGGACAACAAGGACGACTACGCTCAGCTCAACAAGGACTGGCACGCCAAGGAGGACAAGCTCGAGTCCAAGATCAAGGAGACGTCCGCCAAGACGGCGAACCTGCCCTATGCCGCCACTGAATCCGTGGCGTGGTATCTGGCCGACGACCTCAAGATGAGCGACGCCACGCCGAAGGGCTATGCGCAGGCCTCCGCCAACGAGAGCGAGCCGACCCCGGCCGACATCAAGGACTTCCAGGACGCGCTGAAGGGCGGCTCCATCAAGATGCTGGTCTTCAACTCCCAGGAGGCCAACTCCACCACCGATCAGATCACCGGTGCGGCCAAGGATGCCAACGTGCCGATCGTGGAACTCACCGAACAGATGCCGTCCGAATACGACAACCTGCTCGACTGGATGGATGCCCTGGTCGATCAGTTCGCCGCCGCAGTGAAGTGACTTGGCGACAGGCGGTAATGCGCAACAGACACAACGGTGCGTGATCATAATCAATAAGCCGATCGAATAGCGCGGTTCGCATAGGGATAGTGAGAACGCGAGCTATTGGGGAAGGCTCCTTGTATACGGGTGCTTCGGTTATGCCGAGGCACCCTTTGCACTATTCTGAGGAGTCAGAGAACCGTAAAGAATCGTCGCATGATCATGATTCCCCAAGGTTGTGCGGTAACAATAGCCCTTTGGAAATATTGAAGAAACAATAGGTAAACTGCAGGCGAATGAGCGAGAACACCAGTAACACCACATCGAAGTTCCGTTGGCGGCTCTGGGAGAACCGGGCCGAGGCGGACGAAGTCACCCCGAAGCACCCGCACAAGCCGTTCCCCGGCTGGTTGTACGGCGTGCTGTTCCTCGTATTCGACATCATCGCCGTGGCGGCGCTCGAAGTGGGTGTCTCCTCCAGCTCCACGCGTGTGCAGCTTTCCAGCCCCACGGTCGGCTTCGGATTCGTCAGCAAAATGTGGACCGACGGCAATTTCGTGTTCCTGCTGAACGTGATATTGGTCGGGTTGCTGTATCTGGCGCTGCTCATGCTGTTCAACCGGTTCTGGACGGCCAGCATCGTGATCCTCGCGGCCGGCATCTTCGTGGCCGCGATCGAGCATTTCAAGGTGGAGATCCGATATGAGGCTATCCTGCCCGCCGATCTCGGATTCCTCGGCACCAACACCGGCAACATGCTCACCTTCATCCCGGCCGGGGCCCACGTGACCATTTTGGTGGCGCTGGGCGCATTCATCGCATTGGTGGCGCTTATTCTGGTGCTGCGTCATTTCGATGGGCGCCAAGGCCGTATGATCCGCACCGGGAACATGGGGCTGAGCTTCGCCTCCCGGTTGATTCTGCTGTTGCTGCCACTGCTTGCCTTCTCCCTGTACTGCATGCAGGTGAGCACCACGGATTCCTGGGCCAACAAGCTCTCCTTGGGCATGGGCGACAAGCCCTCCATGTGGGATTCGGTCTATGATGCGCAGCGCAACGGCCCGCTCGTGGCCTTCACCCGTCAGGTCAACCCCAAGATCATGGATAAGCCGGGCGACTATTCCGAGCAGACCATGAAGGAGGTGGCGGCGCGCTACGAGCAGGAGGCCAAGCGGATCAACGCCTCCCGCGCCAACAATCTCAACGATTCCACCGTGGTGTACGTGCTGTCCGAATCATTCTCCGACCCGAGCCGTGTGCCCGGGCTGAAGGTCAACAAGGACTCCATGCCCAATATCCGCAAGATCAAGGAGAACACGACCTCGGGTCTGATGCTCTCCTCGGGCTATGGCGGCGGCACCGCGAACCTCGAATACATGGGGTTGACCGGCCTGTCGATGGCCAACTTCGACTCCTCTCTCACCAGCCCGTACCAGCAGCTGGTGCCCGGCGCTCATTGGGCGCCCACCATCAACCAGATGTGGGGCGCGCCCGCGAATTCGCTTGGCTACCACCCCTACGAGTCGAGCATGTATTCACGCGCCACGAACTACAAGAAGTTCGGATTCTCGCACTTCTATACGCTGACCGGCCCTGATGTGATCAAATACCAGGACAAGATCGACGATTCGCCCTATGTCTCCGACAAATCCTCGTACGATTCGGCGCTTGAGGGCATCAAGGACGGCACCGCGAACAAGTTCATCCAGATCATCACGATGCAGAACCACATGCCCTACCACGAGTGGTACAAGGACAACGACTTCACCGTCGAATCCACCACCGGCACGCCATTGGAGAAGGATGAGCAGGAGTCGATCGAAACCTATCAGAAGGGCGCGTCGATCACCGATCAGGCCACGAAGGAATTCCTGGACGAATTGGACAAGCTGGACAAGCCGGTCACCGTGGTGTTCTACGGCGACCACCTGCCCGGCATCTATTCCTCGGCCAGCCAGGATGACGGCAACTCCTTGGCCCTGCATCTGACCGATTACTTCATCTGGTCGAACAAGGCGTCCGGCACCCAGGGCGTCAAGACCGATGACGCCGCCTATTCCTCACCGAACTTCTTCGTGGCCCAGGCCGCCGAGCATATGGACGCCAAGGTGTCGCCGTATCTGGCGTTCCTGACTGAGATGCACGCGAAGATCGCCGCCATGGAGCCACCGGTGGTCAACCAGATCCAGGGTTGGGAGCGCATCCCCGAAGGCCAGAGCATCTATCTGGACCAGGATGGCGAGCCGATGTCCACCGAGGACTTCGACGAGGGGACCAAGCAGCTGCTCGCCGACTACAAGCTCATCCAATACGACATCACCGCCGGCAAAAACTACCTCAAAAACACCGATTTCATGACACTGCCGTAAAGCGGACAACCCGGTGTGTTGTCCGTAGGCAGTGTGGCGAGCCGACAGGCGAGTCAGCAGGGCGCGGGCGTAGCCCGTCCGAAGTTGCTGTAGCACTGCCGTAAAGCGGACAACCCGGTGGGTTGTCCGTAGGCAGTGTGGCGAGCCGACAGGCGAGTCAGTAAAGTGCGGGCGTAGCCCGTCCGATATTGCTGTGACGTTGCCGTAAAGCCCACAGCCCAGTGGGCTGGTTTTTCGGGAATTGTTTGTGCTGAGGTTGGTTCAGTGCAAGGTTTTCTCGACGATTGGGTTTGTTTCGGGAATTTCTTGTGCTGACGTCTTTTCAGCGGTGGTTGTTTCTGCCGCAATCGTGCGCATCGCGCATATTCGGTGCTGCTGGCCTACAATAAGGCTATGCGGCGCGTCGATATCAATTCCCAGTGGCAGTTTCGGAGCATTGGCGGCAAAGGTTCCGGAGTATGGCAGTCGGTCACGTTGCCCCATGACGCGATGATTCACGAGCATCGCGATCCGGATACTGCGAACGGATACAATACCGGTTACTATCCGGGCGGCACGTATGAATACCGCACCACGTTACGTTTCGACGGTCGTCCGCCAGCCTCATGCCTGCTGGAATTCGAGGGCGTGTACCCGCATGCCACGGTGATGGTCAACGGCACTTTGGCGGGCGAGCTGACGTATGGATACGGTGACTATTATCTCGACATCGCGGCATTGCTGAAGCCCGGAACCAATACGCTGACCGTGGTAGTGGACAACTCCGATATTCCCAATTCGCGTTGGTATTCAGGCTCGGGAATCTACCGGCCGGTGTGGCTGTGGACCGCCGAGAGCGCGGATGCGATTCGACCGGATGGCGTGCATATCGAGGCCCTTGTCGTTGATGACATGGCCGAGGCGCCGACCGGTTACCACGTCAATGCCACGGTGACGATTGCCCTTGACGATCCACTCATCCTCGGTCAGTATCTCGATGTCACCATCATCGATGCGCAGGGAGAGGTCGCGGCCCAATTCCAGGAGGGGAGCGGCACCATTGGCACCATTGAGGATGCTCGACTCTGGTCGCCGGATTCGCCCACATTGTATACCGCACTCATCGAATTGCATGCCGATGACGGCATATTGCTCGACACCCATACCGAACGGTTCGGCATCCGAACCCTGACCTGCGACGCCACGCATGGCTTGCGACTCAACGGCAGGCGCACACTGCTCAACGGTGGCTGCGTGCATCACGACAACGGCATCCTCGGCGCCGCCACCATGCCGCATGCCGAATTTCGCCGCGCGCGCATACTGAAACAACAAGGCTTCAACGCCGTCCGTTCGGCGCACAACCCACTGTCCAAGGCGTTCCTCGACGCCTGTGATGAAGTGGGACTGCTCGTTATGGACGAGGCGTTCGACATGTGGTGGATGCACAAGACCAGCTACGATTACGCCAGTGATTTCCGCGACCATTACGCCGACGATCTGGCATCGATGATCCGCAAGGACCGCAACCATCCCAGCGTGGTGCTGTATTCCATAGGCAATGAGATTGCGGATACCAAGTCACCGCGTGCCGCCGACGCGGCGCGATCCATGCGCGCCATCATCCGTTCTCTGGACACCAGCCGCCCGATCATCGACTGCGTGAACCCGATTTCGCTGTCCATAGCCGCGAAAACCAAGGCCGGCATGGACCAGCATGACATCACAGTGGAAGGGGAACCGGGGCTCAACACCACACTCGAACACGCCTCGGGACCGATCATGCTGTCGATCATCGACAGACTCATGCCGGCTGCGCTCGCCACCGGCATCATGGATCGGCAGAGCAATGCGGTGTTCGATGAAGTGGATGTGGCGGGGTTGAACTATTGCCGCCAGGGGCCCGAATGGTTCCACCGCCGGCATCCCAACCGGGTGTTCTGCGCCAGCGAGACCTATCCGCAGGAGATCATCGATACGTGGTCCACCGCTCAACGGCTGCCGTACATGATCGGCGACTTCGTGTGGACCGGCTGGGATTACATCGGCGAAGCGTCGGTCAGCGCATGGGCCTATTCGAATCCGGAGCCATACGGTTGGATGTGCCAATACGGCGACCATATGGCTTTGCGCGGCCATCTGACCGGCCCATACCGACGGTATCCGGGATTGTTGGGCGGCTCCGGTCTTATCGACATTACCGGCGAGCCGACCGGACAGATGCTGTACCGGCAGATCGTCACCGGTATGCGGCGCACCCCGGCCATCACCGTACGTCCCATGCAGCTGCTGTATGGAGCGGGTTCATCCTCATCCCGCGTCGGTCGCACCGCGCGGTTCATAGAGCGAGGGCATGACGGTGTAGCCAGCTGGTCATGGGCTGGATATGAGGGGCGGGAAGCCATAGTCCAGGTGTATTCGGGTGGCAGAAGCGTGGAACTGTCGCTGAACGGACGTCATGTCGGACGTGCGCCGGTGCGCCGGTGCATGGCGGAATTCCGGGTCCCGTATGAGCCCGGTACGATCACCGCGACGGCCTATGACAGCGGAGGACAGCCGATAGCCGACAGTTCGCTGACCTCGGCCGGTCGGGAATTCATGGTCACCACGGTATTCGAACGGGTTCCCAACCCATATCCGCGAGACGATCCTCGATGGAACGGCGAGGAGCTGGTCTATGAATCCATAGCGCTTACGGACGCGAAAGGCGAAGTGCACGTCACCGATGATCGCGCCATCACCGTGCTTCAGGATGGCAGTGTGCTCGTAGATGCACCTGAGGGGAAGCCGGTGGGCGGCAGAGATCGAGCATATGTTTCACAGAGTGTTTCACGGCATGAGGGCGGCGTGCCAACCCATGTGTCGAACGCCGATGCGGAACTGAATGCCGTACTCGCCCATGCCACGTTGCTCGGGGCGGCCAGTGCCAATCCCATCACCTTCGATGAACTCGCCGGCAACACCTGCACCACGTACTTCGGTCGGGCGCAGGCCATATGGCGGGCCGAAAACAGGGCGTATGAATCGTATGAACCGTGATGCGCGATGCCGATGACGCGCACTTATCTGAAAGGCCTTGACATGACCACTGGAACCGATGCCTTCGCCAATCTCAAGCGTGCATATGCCTCTGGGCGCACGCGTCCGCTTGCCTGGCGCCGCGCGCAACTCGATGCGTTGCGACGCCTGATTGATGAGCACCGTCAGGATTTCGTGGCTGCGCAGACCGCCGATCTGGGCAAACCCGCCATGGAGACCGTGCTGATGGAGCTTGACTTGATAGTCTCCGAAGCGCGTTTCGTGCGCAATCGGATGGGGATCTGGTCGGCCCGACGCCCGGTGCCGATGCCGTGGGCTCTGCAGCCCGCCGCAGGGTGGACGATCGCCGAGCCCAAGGGTGTGGTGCTGATCATCGCACCGTGGAATTATCCGGCGTTGCTGGCGTTGGAGCCATTGGCCGATGCGCTCGCTGCGGGCAATGCCGTATGTGTCAAGCCGTCGGAGCTGGCGTCCAACACGTCGAAACTCATCGCGCAGCTTCTGCCGCAATATCTTGATGCGGAAGCGGTCGCCGTGGTGGAAGGGGGCGCCAAGGAGACCGGTGAACTGCTCGACCAGCCGTTCGACCATATCTTCTACACCGGTGGCGAGCGTGTCGGAAGAATCGTGATGACTGCGGCGGCGCAGCACCTGACGCCGGTCACGTTGGAGCTCGGCGGCAAATCGCCATGCTTCGTGGATGGTTCCGTCGATCTGAACGTGGCGGCCAGACGCATCGCGTGGGGCAAATTCTCCAATGCCGGGCAGACCTGCGTTGCGCCGGATTATGTGCTGGCTACACCGGATATCGCCGAGGTGCTGGCCAAACGCATCGGTGTGGCGATAGGCGAATTCTTCGGCAAGGATCCCGCTGTGTCGTCGGACTATGGGCGGATCGTCAACAATCGCCATATCGAGCGGCTCTGCAAGCTGCTGCCGGCCGGTACCGTGCCAGCTGAGGAGCCGAGCTCTCCGCTGGTGCAGGTGGCGTCAGTGGTCGGTGCTGCAGTGGACATGGTCGGTCGTCGTATCACCGCCGCCCGCGCGGATGAGACGACCGATGGGGAAAAGGCGAAACGTGACGGGCATGCCGACATCCTTACAGTGCCCGGCGTTATGGATCCGGCGGGTCGTGTGATGTGCGGTGGCGTGGTCGACCGCGCCACAAGGTATATGGCACCCACGGTGCTGTTCGGCACGCAACCGGATGCGGCTGTGATGGGGGAGGAGATTTTCGGTCCCATTCTGCCGATTCTGGTGGTCAAGGATGCGCGTGCGGCCATTCATTTCATCAACAGCCGTCCACGCCCGCTGGCTGCCTATGTGTTCTCCCGTAACCGGTCTGTCCGTCTGGCGTTCGAGCGTGAAACGTCGTCCGGGTCTCTGGGATATTCATTGACGTTGGCGCAGCTGCTGTCCAGCCGATTGCCGTTCGGCGGCGTGGGGGCCTCGGGCATGGGTTCCTACCATGGCAAGGCCGGGTTCGAGACGTTCAGCCATATCAAGACGGTGGTCTCCAAGACTCAATGGCCTGATACGATGCAGGCGGTGTATCCACCGTTCAATGCTTGGCGTACCCGGATCGTCGATTGCATCATTGCATTGAGCTGAGTTCGAGTCGAGGCCATAGCTGGATATGGAAGGATATGGAATGGGGGATGTATGTCATCATGCATCCCCCATTCCTGTGCGCGAACGTTGTGCTGATTACTTCAACTTACTTCAGCACACGGTAATAGCTCATACCGCTCATCACCGCAGTGACCTGCGTGCCCTGCGCCGGCGTCATGGCATGAATCATCAGACCGTTGCCGATGTAGATGCCGGCGTGCGTGGCGCTGATCATCAAATCGCCGGGCTGCGGATCGGTGACCAGCGTGCCTGCGGAACCTTGGTCCGCAGCGATACGAGGCAGACTGATGCCGAAGTGGGCGAACACGTACTGGGTGAAACCGGAGCAATCCCAGCCATCGGGGGTGGTGCCTCCATAGACATATGGGGCTCCCTGGAACTGCAATGCGAACGCGACGAGATCGGTGGCATTTCCGGAGACAGGCACGTCATTGGCTGCGACGGCGGTGCGGGATGCGCTGCGGCTGGCTGCCTCGGCGGCGGAATCCGCAGCTGCCTGAGCTGCCTGAGCGGCCTGGGCTTGCTCTGCGGCTGCGTCCTTCTCGGCTTGGGACTGAGTTTGAGGCACATTCAATGATTCGACATCGCCCCAGTCGCCGTTGCTGTCGGTGGACGTCGATTCCACGCCGACGGTGATGCGCTTGGTGGATTTGTAAGCAGGAAACGCACGAGCCGAAGAGACAGCTCCGGAGGCACTGTCTGCTGCGTTGGCCATGGGGACAAAGCCCAGCGGAAGTGCGAGAGCAGCGATGCAGGCAGCTGATGCGGCGAACGTGCCGACGTGATTGATGGTCACCATGGATGCAATGATTCCTTCCACACAAACTGCCTACCAATATAGCGTTGCCCCTGTACCTCACGCGAAAGGTACAGGGGCAACGCCGAGGACGCTCCGTAATCAGTCATTCAGGGCTTTGAAACCGATGTCGTGGCGATAGAACATCCCCCGCCAATCCAGTTTGTCGATGATCGAGTACACCTTGTCCTGCGCGGACTTGATGTCAGGGGCGGAGGTCTCGACGAGGAGCACGCGGCCGGAATCGGCGACGAGTCCGCCCTTGCCGTCGGAGACGACGCCGGCATAGTAGACGTGGGAGTCCTCATCGACGGGGATTTCAGGGACGCGCGCGCCCTTGATGACATGCTCCGGATATCCCTTGGATGCGAGGACGACGCCCAAGGTGGCATTGGTTTCATCCCAAGTGAATTCCGGAGTCCCGCCGTTGAGGATCTCGCTGATGCCGGCACCGAGGTCGGAGGTGAGCTTGGGGAGCACGACTTCGGTTTCCGGGTCGCCGAAGCGGGCGTTGAATTCGATGACTTTGGGGCCGTTGGCGGTGGCGATCAGGCCGGCGTAGAGGATGCCGGTGAACGGGGTGCCTTCCTCGGCCATGCCTTCGACGGTCGGACGCACGATGGTGTCGATGGCCTCGTCGATGACGGATTGGGGAATCTGCGGCACGGGGCTATAGGCACCCATGCCGCCGGTGTTCGGGCCTTCGTCGCCATCGTGGGCGCGCTTGTGGTCCTGGGAGATGGGCATAGGCCAGAATTCGGTGCCGTTGACGAAGCTCATCAGGGAGAATTCCTGGCCTTCGAGGAAGTCCTCGATGACGACTTTGGCTCCGGCGGAGCCGAAACGATGGTCGACGAAGATGTCTTCGAGCGCTCGGATGGCGGTGTGCAGGTCCATGGCCACGGTCACGCCCTTGCCGGCTGCGAGACCGTCGGCTTTGATGACGATGGGGGCGCCATGTTCGTTGACGTATTCCTTGGCCAGTTCCAGATCGCTGAAGGTCTGGTACTTGGCGGTGGGAATGTTGTGACGCGCCATGAGCTGCTTGGCGAAGTCCTTGGAACCCTCGATCTGGGCGGCGGCCTTGTTCGGGCCGAATGCTTTGATGCCGGCCTTGGCGAAATCGTCCACGATGCCTTCGATCAGCGGTACTTCAGGGCCGACGAACACCCAGTCATACCCGTTCTGCTGCACGAACTCGATGAGCGCGGCGTGATTCGACTGGCTGAGCTGCGTGATGCGGATACCATCGCCGACCATGCCCGGATTGCCCGGAGCCACGGTGACCTCATCGACGCTGGAGCCCTTGAGCAGGGTGTGGGCGATGGCGTGTTCGCGCGCACCGGAACCGATGACCAGAACCTTCTGACCCATCCTTATTGTGTCCTTTCCTGATTCTGCTGAAAGTCTATACGGGGTTATGCTCGCTGGTGCGAGCATGCTGGGGTCCTGGAGTTCTTTACTCCAGGACCCTTCGGGGATCACATGCCCTTGTGCAGCTGAACGCGGGTGCCGTCGACGTCCTTGACGATCTTGCCGACGGTGTAGTGCTTCTCGTTCTCGGCGTCAAGCACTCGTTCGACTTCGGCCACCTTGTCGGGGGCGACGATAAGCACCATGCCGATGCCCATGTTGAAGATGTTGTACATTTCGAGTTCATCGACATTGCCGAGGTTCTGCAGCAGGCGGAAGATTGGCGGGACGTCCCAGCTGGTGATATCGAACGCGGCGGCGAGGCCTTCGGGGATGATGCGCGGCACCTTTTCCACGAACGCGCCACCGGTGATGTGCGCCACGCCGTGCAGCAGGTCGTCGCCGGCGAACAGGGGCTTCAGCGGCTTCGCGTAGATGCGCGTGGGCTTCAGGATCTCCTCGCCCAGCGTTTCGCCGCCCAGCTCTTCGGGCTTGGAATCGACGGTCAGGTCGTGGTCCTTGAACAGGATCTTGCGCACCAGGGAGTAGCCGTTGGAGTGGATGCCGGAGGAGGGCAGGCCGATGAGCACGTCGCCCTCGGCGATGGTGCTGCCATCGATGATCTTCGACTTTTCCACGACGCCGACGGTGAAGCCAGCCAAGTCGTATTCGTCGGCATCGTACATGTCGGGCATTTCCGCGGTTTCGCCACCGACCAGTGCGGCGCCGGCGTCCACGCAGCCGTCGGCCACGCCCTTGACGACCTGCTCGAGCAGGGCCGGATCGTTCTTGCCGCAGGCGATGTAGTCAAGGAAGAACAGCGGCTCGGCGCCCTGGGCGAGGATGTCGTTGACGCACATGGCCACGCAGTCCTGGCCGATGGTGTCATGCTTGTTCATCATCTTGGCCACCATGAGCTTGGTGCCCACGCCATCCGTGCCGGAAACCAGCACCGGTTCCTTATAGCCAAGGGAGGCGAGGTCGAACAGACCGCCGAAACCGCCGATGCCGCCTGCGCCGGGACGTGCGGTACGTGCCACATGCGACTTGATGCGGTTGACGACTTCGTATCCGGCTTCGACGCTTACGCCGGCGTTCTCATATGCTTTTGGCATGAATGGGCCTTTCTAGTATTCCGGCTTCCTTGATGGGGAAGCCGTCTGCAGAGCTGGTTTCATGTATCAGGTTCTCCTGTCAAGGAGATCTGAAGATCGGTTCCGTTATCATCCGGTTCCCCTTGTCAGGGGAGGTCTGAAGAGATTGGTTTCGATATTATCCGGCTCCCCTTGTCAGGGGAGCTGTCAGCGGAAGCTGACTGAGGGGTAGTCAGGTAGTTCAGGTAGTCAGGGCGATGGCGCGCGGCAACGAGGCTACACGGCTTCAGGCTGCACGGTGTTGTACTCGTTGCCGACGTACTTGCTCTTGTACAGCGCGAATTCCGGCAGCCGCACGCGATCTTCCGGGGTGAGCGACTTGAGGAAGTCGGCCTCGTAATCATCGAGGGCGGTGGGGTAGTCGCCGTTGAAGTAGGCGACGCACAGACCACCATAGGGCGCGTCGGCGTTGAGCCCGATGGATTCCACCAGACCGTCGAGCGACAGATATGCCAGGGAGTCGGCGCCGATGTAATCGCGGATCTCCTCCACGCTCTTCTTGGCGGCGATCAGCTCCTTGGTGGTGGAGATGTCGATGCCATAGAAGCACGGGTATTTGAGCGGCGGCGAGCTGATGCGCATATGCACTTCGGCCGCGCCGGCCTCCTTGAGCAGCTGTACGATGCGCTTGGAGGTGGTGCCGCGCACGATGGAATCGTCGATGACGATGACGCGCTTGCCCTTGACCACGCCGCGTACGGCGGACAGCTTCATCCTCACACCCTGTTCGCGCAGCTCCTGCGTGGGCTGGATGAAGGTGCGTGCCACATACTGGTTCTTGATCAGACCCATTTCGTTGGGCAACCCGGCTGCCTCCGCGTAACCGGATGCGGCGGAGAGCGAGGAGTTCGGCACACCGATCACCATGTCCGCATCCACGGGGGCCTCGGCGAAGAGGCGCGCGCCCATGCGCTTGCGGGCGGAGTGCACATTGATGCCGTAGATGTCGGAATCCGGGCGGGCGAAGTAGATGTATTCCATCGAGCAGATGGCCAGCTGCGTGTTGTTGGTGTACTGGATGATCTTGTAGCCGTGGTCGCTGACCACCACGATCTCGCCGGGGCGTATGTTGCGCACCAGCTCGGCGCCGACTACGTCCAACGCGCAGGTTTCGGAGGCGAGCACGTAGGCGCCGTTCTTCATCTTGCCGAGGGAGAGCGGGCGGAAGCCGTTCGGGTCGAGTGCGCCGATCATGGCGTTCTCGGTCATAAGCAGGTAGGCGAAGCCGCCGTGCACGGTGTTGAGCGCTTCCTTGAGCTTGTCCATGAAGGTGCGCTGCAGGGATCGACGGATGAGGTGCATGAGCACTTCGGTGTCGGAATTCGAATGGAAGATCGCGCCTTCATCCTCGAGCTTGCGGCGCAATGACGGGCAGTTGGTCAGGTTGCCGTTGTGGCACAGGGCCACGTCG
This sequence comes from Bifidobacterium sp. UTBIF-68, assembly GCF_006408855.1. NCBI lineage: Bacteria > Bacillati > Actinomycetota > Actinomycetes > Bifidobacteriales > Bifidobacteriaceae > Bifidobacterium > Bifidobacterium sp. UTBIF-68. Next base: position 18,730 of record NZ_JFAN01000008.1, read on the forward strand.
CCGTCATGGAAGCGGAAGATGAACGGCTGGATGTTGTCCGTGGTGCCGGAGCCTGCAGTGGCGTAGCGCACGTGGCCGATGGCGCGGTTGCCTTTGAGCCGCTCGATTTCCCGCTCGTCGCCGAACACCTGGGTGAGCAGGCCGAGGCCGCGGTGGCCGATGAGATGGCCGTTGTCATTGGAGACGATGCCAGCGCCTTCCTGGCCGCGATGTTGCAATGCGTGCAAGCCGAAATAGGTGAGCCGGGCGGCGTCAGGGTGTCCCCACACGCCGAAGATGCCACATTCCTCATGAATGTCTTCGAGTTCAGCCGACAAGCCAAAGCTCCTTTTTCAAACAGGGGGTTAACTATCTGTCAACCCTACCAATCGGCGGCTACATCGCCGTGTTGTGGGGTGCATGGTCTTCTTTTCTTCCTCCTCGGGTCGAGTGGCGCTGTCCCGGCGCAAGGATTTCGGGGAATCGTCCCCATCATCCCGGATTTCTTGCGCTGGAGCTGGCGTAGTGCAAGGATTCCGGGACGAGTGGGATGATTTCCGGGATTTCTTGCGCTGAGGTGGGTGGGTTCGGGAGGTTGGTTGGGGAGGTTTGGCGCGGGTCGTCTGATTCTCGGGTTCGACACGAACATATCGAACAAATGTTCGACTGTTTTGGTATCATGGGCGTGCCTGGAAATCATAAGGGATGCGACCGAAGGGAGGCGGATGATGGTTCGGGAGACACATACGTATCTCGCAATCGATCTCAAATCCTTCTATGCTTCCGTGGAATGCGCGGCGCTGAATCTGGACCCATTGACCACGCACCTGGTGGTGGCGGACGAGAGCCGCACCGACAAGACCATATGTCTGGCCGTCTCGCCGTCGCTCAAGGCGTATGGCATTCCGGGGCGCGCGCGTCTGTTCGAGGCGAAGCAGCGTCTGGCGGCGGTCAATATGGAGCGCGCCCTCCATACGCCTACGGGCCGATTCATCGGAGAGTCCTGCGACGCCAATGATCTGGCGGCATGCGCATCGCTCAAGGCCTCGATGATCATCGCCAAACCGCGCATGGCGCATTACCTGCAGGTGAGCGGGAAGATCTACGGCATATACCTGAAATACGCGGCTCCCGAACACATCCATGTGTATTCGATCGATGAGGTGTTCATCGATGCGACGCCATACCTGCGTGCCTTGAAGATGACGCCGCATGAGATGGCTATGACCATCGTGCGGGAGATTCTCGCCGAGACGGGTATCACCGCCACGGCGGGCATCGGCACCAACCTGTATCTGGCCAAAATCGCCATGGATATCGTGGCCAAGCATATGCCGGCCGACAAGGACGGCGTGCGGGTGGCGGAGCTTGATGAGATGTCGTATCGTCGATTGCTCTGGAACCATAGGCCGCTCACTGATTTCTGGCGGGTGGGGCGAGGCTATGCCCGCAAACTCGAGCATGCCGGCCTGCTGACCATGGGGGATATCGCCCGTTGCTCGGTGGGGCGGGCTTCGGATTACTACAACGAGGATTTGCTGTACCGCATGTTCGGCGTGAACGCCGAGTTGCTGATTGACCATGCGTGGGGCTGGGAGTCGTGCACCATCGCGGATATTAAGTCATATGAACCGGATGGGCACAGCACCAGCATCGGGCAGGTGCTCACCGGGCCGGCCGACTGGCGTACGGCCCGACTTATCGTCAAGGAGATGGCGGACGCGCTGGCGCTTGATCTTGAGGCCAAAGGTGTCAGGACCAATCGCCTGACATTGGCCATCGGCTATGACATCGGCAGCCTGAATCCCCGGAAACTTGACGGCTGCGAGGACAAATCGATGCGACGGATGGCGGAGTACGCCAAGAATCACTATCAGGGTGACGTCTCCTATGACCGTTATGGGCGTGCGGTGCCCAAACCGTCGGTCGGTTCCATCGGATTGGAGGGATTCACGTCATCCGCGGCCAGCATCCGGCCGTCCATGGCCTCCTTGTTCGAGCGCATCGCCAACCCGATGCTGTTGGTGCGTCGGCTGACCGTTATCGCCGATGATCTGGCCACGCTTGATGAGCTGGCGGTCGGCAAGCGGTATGAGCAGCTCGATCTGTTCGCCGACGAGCCGTCGGGCGCTGGGTTGGGCGGCGATGGGGCGGATGACGGCGGTGACGGTTCAGCGGAGCAACCGGAAAATGGCATTGGAGGGAAAGGAGAGCAGAACATCCAACGCACACTGCTTGATGTGAAGCGACGCTTCGGTCGCAATGCCGTCATCAAGGCCATGGATCTGGAGGACGGCGCCACCGGCATCGCGCGCAATACGCAGATCGGAGGCCATAGCGCATGACGCTGCAGGAGACTCACCGTTACGACGACATCATCGATTTGCCGCATCATGTCTCACGCCGGCATCCGCAGATGTCCCGTCACAACCGCGCCGCCCAGTTCATGCCGTTCGCCGCCTTGACCGGCTATGACCAGGTCATCGAACAGGTGGCGAAAAACGCCGAAATCCGCATCGCCAAGGCCGAGGCCCAAGGCGATACGGATTTCGGAGCCTGATGTGGGCTGGCTGAGACGGAATCAGCCCACGTGGCGTTCGAAGCGGTGGAAGCCGGTGATCTTGTCGATTTCGGCCATCGCGTCGGCGGGGATCACAAAGCCGGAGGCCTTGATGTTGTTCTCCAGCTGGCTCGGCTTGGAGGCACCGGCGATCACGCAGCTGATCTCCGGGTGCTGCAGGATCCACGCCATCGACAGCACCGGCAGGTTCGTGCCGAGCTCCTCGGCGACCTTGCGCAGACGCTCGACCTTGTCGAGGTTCTCGTCGGTGAGCAGGTCGTTGATCTGGTGATCGGACTGCCAGGTGGCGCGCGAACCGGCCGGCAGCGGCTGACCCTTGCGGTACTTGCCGGTCAGCAGGCCCTGTGCGAGCGGGGAGAACGTGGTGATGCCGATGCCCAGTTTGCGGCAGGTGCCCATGATCTCATGCTCGATGTAACGGTCCTGCAGGTTGTACTGCGGCTGCACCACGGTGATTGGGTAGAGGTTGTAGCGGTCGATGATGCGCTGTGCCTCCTCGAGGCGGGCGGAGCCCCACTCTTCGGAGACGCCATAGTAGAGCACCTTGCCCTGCGCCACCAGATCGCTCATGGCGCGCAGCGTCTCGGTCAGATCGGTGGTCTCGTCGAAGCGGTGGCAGAAGTACATGTCCAGATAGTCGAGCTGCATGTTCTTCAGCGTCTGGTCGATGCTTTCGAAGATATGCTTGCGGCTCAGGCCGCGGTCGTTCACGCCTTCGCCGGTGGGGAAGAAGACCTTGCTGGAGATGACCAGCTCCTTGCGGGGGTATTCCTTGAGAACCTCGCCGAGGAACCGCTCGGCCGCGCCGCCCGAATAGGCGTCCGCGCAATCGAAGAAGTTGACGCCCGACTCATAGGCGAGTCGTACGATGTCTCGCGCCGTGTCCAGCTGCGCGTCGTTCGTCAGCTGCGTCACCCAGCTTCCCAGTGCGATCTCGCTGATCTTCAGTCCTGACTTGCCCACGCTGCGGTACTTCATTGATGCTCCTTCGTTTGCAGCTCCTGCGGTTCCGCGTTCCACGCGCCGATCGGGTGTCTCCGTCGCAACCGGCCGTGAACGCTAACACGTCCATGGAAACACCTCAACCGCACTTGAACGCAAACCCGCACCGCGTCACCTCGCGTGTCGCAAGGCGCCGTTGGAACAATACAGTATAAAAAACTATCTATATATTAATAATAATGCTTCTAATAACTGGAAATTGCTAATATGTTGGTATGTTTACTTTGCTGGATGAAGTCATGCCGGGTGATGTGTCCGCCGGTATCGCACGTCGCATGGTCGCGCGCCGCAAGGAGCATGGCATGTCCCAAACGGCGTTGTCCTCCAAGTCGGGTGTCAGCCTCTCGTCGCTCAGACGGTTCGAGCAGTCACATGAGATTTCATTGACATCGTTGATCAACATAGCCTTCGCGTTGGGATGCGAGGGCGATTTCGAAGGACTGTTCGCACACCCGTACTACAGGGACATCGACGCCGTCGTCGCCGCACGTGGCGACTCCGGCAAGGTGGTCGGCGGGAAGGTTGGCGAGAAAGGCAGAAAAGCGCAGTGATGATGTCTCGCGATGAACTGGGAAACCTGGACGCGACCGTGGATCGTGTGCGCGTGATCTATGACGGGATGACCGTGGGATGGCTCACAATGGCTCCGTCCCGCACATTGGCATTCGCCTACGACCATGATTGGCTGACTGCCGGATTCAGCATCAGCCCTCTGTCGCTGCCACTGCGATCCGGCGTGTTCGTGGCCAAGCGAGACCCGCTCAACGGCATGTTCGGGGTGTTCGACGACAGCATGCCGGATGGTTGGGGAAGATTGCTGACCGATCGCATGCTACGGGAACGCGGTATTGATCCGTTCTCGGTCGGCCCGTTGACCCGATTGTCGATCGTGGGCGCCGGCGGCATGGGAGCGCTTGAGTACGAGCCGGCCGCATCGATGGATGACAGCGTATTCCCGACGGATCTGGACGACATAGCAGCGGAATGCGCCAGCCTGTTGGAAACGGATTTTTCGGATGATCTAGACACACTGTTCGCCCTCGGCGGTTCGTCCGGAGGTGCGCGTCCCAAGATCCTGACGGAAATCGACGGCGAGGAATGGATCATCAAATTCCCGTCCTCCATGGATCCCGCGAATATCGGCGAACAGGAGTATGCGATCTCCCGATTGGCGGTCGCCTGCGGCATCGACATGCCGGAAACACGGCTGTTCCCATCGAAGCGGTGCGCCGGGTATTTCGGTACTCGGCGGTTCGACCGAGTGAGCGGGCCGAACCACTCACGAACGAAGATTCATATGGTTTCGGCCGGAGGATTGTTGGAGACTTCCCACCGTCTCGCCAACCTCGATTACGGTCTGCTGATGCGGCTTACCATGCGCCTGTGCAACAGCGTGGAGGACTGCGAGCGTCTCTACAGGCTGATGTGCTTCAACGTATTCATCGGCAACCGGGATGATCATGCCAAGAACTTCTCATACCTGTATGACCGAGACAAAGGGGAGTGGCATCTGTCTCCCGGCTACGATCTGACCGAAAACCCCGGAATCAACGGCGAACACACCACCGCCGTGAACGGTAAAGGGCGGGGAATCACGATTGATGATCTGACGATGGTCGGCACACGCTCCGGCATCGCCCGTGCGCGGTGCATCTCCATAGCCAAGGACATCCGTGAGCGTGTGGCCGATGCGGGATTCATGGCAAGTATGGGATGAACGCCTCACGGTAGACGGCGATGAGGTGGTCGAGGCTCATCGAGGCGTTGGCCGGGCTGGTCGAGGGCAGCGGCGTCATCGGCACGTCGATGCCGTCCGCCGCCAACGTCGGAGCGATGAGACGGCGATACAGTTGCGCGGCCTTGGCACCGGTCGTGACGATGCGTGTGATCGGCGCGGTAGCGAGGATTGGCGCCGGATCGTTCGGCACGGCGTTGCGGATGCTCGCGTCGGACGCGCCCATGATGTCGCACGAGGCAATCACGTCCCACAACGCGACGTGATGCCGCAGGGCGAACCCGCGTCGCGACTGTGGCGTATCGCCCGCGACGTCCGTCGGATTGGCCGGGTCGGTGAATATCGCCTCCATCACAGGCCAGAACCGGTTGCGCGGATGCATGTAGTAGAACGACTCCTCGCGCGACTTCGGACTCGGCATCGATCCCAGCACCAGCACACGTGACGTGCCGTCCCACACCGGCCCGAATCCATGCTCCACATGTTTCACATGATGTTCCACACGGCTGTCCATGGCTGTACTGCGTTTCACAGGCATACGAACACGGTCGGGGAGCCGGAGGGAAGAGCGGCGACCCGTGTCGGCTCGCCGTCCGAAGCCAGATGGAAGACCGTCAGGCCGTTCGACACCTCGTTCGCCACGAGCAGGAGGTTTCCGACCGGCAGGATGTGCCGCGGACGGCTGCCGCCGCAGTCGACGCCGCGCCCGCGCCAACCCGGCTCGTCCTCCGGCGCAAGACGGGACAGGCGCTCACCGTCCCATGCCAACGCCACGATACGTTCCGAGCCGCGCAGACCCACATAGGCGATTCCGGAGATGTCGTTGTGCTGCGAGATATCGTGCACGGCAGCAGCCACCGCCGCATTGCCGGCATCATGTTTGTTGTCGTCTCCGTCTCCGGAGCCTGATGCATTGCCGTCCGCGTCTCCATCCGATTCGCCGCGCCGCAGAGCAGACCACGGTACGAAGGCCAAAGAAGCCGCCTGATCCAGCGGATCGCCACCAAGATCGACGGTCTGCAACACCTTGATGCTGGCGGTGTCGTCATTCGTGTCGAGTGCGCCGGTGGCATTCTCCGAGCCGAGTAGCGTCACCGTATTCGCCCACTCGCCGACCACGGCCACACGCCAATCGGAGCCGTTCGCCGCAGCATCCGCCGCGCCCGGAACGGGCAGCAGATGAAGGTCGCGCGGACCGGTGCCGGATGCCATCGGTACCTCGCCGGTTCGCTCAAGCCTGCCATGCTCCCAACGATGCACATAGATGCGATCAGCACCCAGATCGGTGGACAGCACGTGGCCGTCCTGTAAGGGCAGAATCCAATGCGCATGGGGGCCTTCCTGAGCGGGAAGCGGTCCGCGCCCTTTACCGGCAAGCACCTGTGTGGCCTCGAGCACAGAGCCGTCGGCGGCGATGGGATGCACGCACACATGGCCATCGGCGTAATTGGCCACGATAAGATGCTTCCCACCCAGATCGTCCACAGCTACCGCCGCGTGGGTCGGGCTGCTGCCCGGAGTCGGCACACGGGACAGCTCAGTCAAAGACAGCGCGGTTGTACGCGGGCCGGCGACGGTATCGGTGTCAACGGTGTCGGCATCGGAGACAGTGCCGCCATCCCAATCGATGCGGAATGACGCCACCTCATTGGTGTCCTCCAATACGGCATACAATGTGTCACCGTCACGCGTAATCCACGTGGGGGAGGGCACGTCGGCCAGAACTCCCTCCTTGTGCAACGACACTGCCTGCGTCATGCCATCGTCGTCAATCGATGTGTGCAACGTCAGCGCCTCGATGCCGGGGCATGATGAGCCGCGAAGAGCGCCAAACCCGCCGACTGCAAGTGTCATATCCCCATTACGGGTATCCATGTCATCCACGTCATGAGCCATGACATTCAATCTACTCCACTGCGACCCTGAGCCAAGGGGGAGTCCGAAATATCTGGAAAAACGGAAAGGCTGTTGCCTGCCGGAAACTCAGTCTCTTCCGGCAGGCAACAGCCTTTCCGTATTCATCTGGCGGATATCAGATGCGCATCAGGCGGTGAAGTACTCCACGCCGGCCTCGAAGATCGGCTGGACCTTGTCGCCGGGCACGTTGGCGTACAGGCCGTTGCCGGAACGCTCCGAATGACCCATCTTGCCGAAGACGCGGCCGTCCGGACTGGTGATGCCCTCGATGGCGAGCAGTGAACCGTTCGGGTTCACGGCAAGATCCATGCCCGGCACGCCGGCCTCGTCCACGTACTGCGTGGCGATCTGGCCGTTGGCCTTGAGCTTGGCCAGCACCTCGTCGGAGGCCACGAAGCGGCCTTCGCCATGGGAGATGGCCACGGTGTGCACGTCGCCGACCGAGGTCTTGGCCAGCCACGGGGACAGGTCGGAGGCCACACGCGTACGTACCAGACGGCTCTGGTGGCGGCCGATGGTGTTGAACGTCAGCGTCGGGCATTCGGCGGTCATCGGCACGATGTCGCCGAACGGCACCAGACCCAGCTTGATCAGGGCCTGGAAGCCGTTGCAGATGCCGAGCATCAGACCATCGCGGTTCTTCAGCAGGTCGCGCACCGCTTCGGTCACGGCCGGGGAGCGGAAGAACGCGGTGATGAACTTGGCGGAGCCGTCCGGTTCGTCACCGCCGGAGAAGCCGCCAGGAATCATCACGATCTGGCTCTTGTTGATTTCCTCCACCAGCGCTGCGGCGGATTCGGCCACGGCCTCGGGGGTGAGGTTGTTGACGATCAGCGTGTGCGCTTCGGCACCGGCGCGCTCGAAGGCGGCGGCGGAATCGTACTCGCAGTTGTTGCCCGGGAACACGGGGATGATCACACGCGGCTTGGCCACGGAAGCACCCGTGTACACAGTCTTCTTCACGCCGGATGCCTCGGTGTGGAAATCGATGGTCTCCACAGTCTGGTTCTTTTCCGCGCCCTTGGACCGGTACGGGAACACGGATTCGATGCCGCCCTCCCATGCGTTCTGCAGGTGAGCCAGATCGATGGTCTCGCCGGCGGCACGGAAGGCATAACCCTCCGTGGTCACACCGATCTCACCCACCTCGACCAGGTTGGAGACCGCCGGAATCTTCTCGTTGTCCGCAAGCTCCACGATGAACGAACCGTATGCGGGAGCGAACAGGTCGTCCACGGCGATGCCGTCGTTGAGGTCCACGCCGATGCCGTTGCCCACGGTCATCTTGAATAGGGCCTCGGCGGTGCCGCCATAGCCCGGTGTGGATACGGCCAGCGCGGTGTGGTGCGACGGGTCGGTCAGCTCCTCGACCAGCGCGAACGCGTCGAGCAGCGCATCCTTGTCCGGCGTGAGGCCGTCGGCCAAATACCGTGGCGCGATGCGCACGATGCGGTGACCGGCACCCTTGAACTCGGGGGAGGTGGCGCGCTTCATGTTGCCCACGGCCACGGCGAAGGAGATGAGCGTAGGCGGCACGTCCAAATCCTCGAAGGAGCCGGACATGGAATCCTTGCCGCCGATCGCGCCGGCGCCAAGGTCCACCTGGGCCATCAACGCGCCAAGCACGGCCGCCGTGGGCTTGCCCCAGCGTTCCGGCTCGTCGCGCAGCTTCTCGAAGTACTCCTGGAAGCTCAGGTATGCCTTCTCGTGTTCGAAGCCGGCTGCCACAAGCTTGGCCAGCGATTCGACCACGGACAGGTATGCGCCGGTGAACTGGTTCTTCTCCATGATGTACGGGTTGAAGCCCCAAGCCATCGCGGAGGCGGTGGTGGTCTCGCCGAACACCGGGAACTTGGCCACCATGGCCTCGTTCGGGGTGAGCTGCTTGACGCCACCGAACGGCATGAGCACGGTGCCCGCGCCGATTGTGGAATCGAAACGCTCGGAGAGTCCCTTGTTGGAGGCCACATTGAGGTTGGTGACGAGCGCGTGCATACGCTCGGCGAGCGAGCCGGAACGCCATTCGGCCGGCACCTCGTACGCCTGCTGCGCCTCGACGTGCACGACCTGATGCTTGGATGCGCCGTTGGAGGCCAGGAACTCGCGGGAGAGGTTCACGATCTCGTCGCCGTTCCAGGTCATCACCATGCGCGGGTCCTCGGTCACGGTGGCGATCACCGTGGCTTCGAGGTTCTCCTCGCGGGCATAGCCCAGGAACTCGTCCACATCGGCGGCGGCCACGTCCACGGCCATGCGCTCCTGCGATTCGGAGATGGCCAGCTCGGTGCCGTCCAGGCCCTCGTACTTCTTGGGCACGGTGTTGAGATCCACATACAGGCCGTCCGCCAGTTCGCCGACCGCCACGGACACGCCGCCCGCACCGAAGTCGTTGCAACGCTTAATAAGGCGGCAGGCGTCACCGCGACGGAACAGGCGCTGCAGCTTGCGCTCGACCGGAGCGTTGCCCTTCTGCACTTCGGCGCCGTCCAGCTCCAGCGACTCCACGTTATGTGCCTTGGAAGCGCCGGTGGCGCCGCCGATGCCGTCACGGCCGGTGCGACCGCCCAGGAGGATGATCTTGTCGCCGGGGGCCGGGGTCTCGCGGCGCACATGGTCGGCCGGGGTGGCGGCCACGACCGCGCCCACCTCCATACGCTTGGCCACGTAGCCGGGATGGTAGATCTCGTCCACCTGACCGGTGGCCAGGCCGATCTGGTTGCCGTAGGAGGAATAGCCGGCGGCAGCGGTGGTCACCAGCTTGCGCTGGGGCAGCTTGCCTTCCAGCGTCTCAGACACCGGCACTGTCGGATCGGCGGCACCGGTGACGCGCATGGCCTGATACACATAGGAGCGGCCGGATAGAGGATCTCGGATGCAGCCGCCGATGCAGGTGGCAGCGCCACCGAACGGCTCGATCTCAGTGGGGTGGTTGTGCGTCTCGTTCTTGAACAGGAACAGCCAGTCCTGATCCTCGCCGTTCACATCCACCTTGACCTTGACGGTGCAGGCGTTGATCTCCTCGGACTCGTCGAGACCGGTCAGGATGCCGTTCTTCTTGAGCCACTTGGCGCCAATCGTGCCCATGTCCATCAGGCATACGGGCTTGGCATCACGGCCCAGCTCATGGCGCATCGCCATGTAGCGGTCGAAAGCGGCCTTGACCACGGCGTCGTCGATGTCCACTTCGTCCAGCTCGGTGCCGAACGTGGTGTGGCGGCAGTGGTCGGACCAGTAGGTGTCGATCACCTTGATTTCGGTGATGGTGGGCTCGCGGCCCTCCTCGGTGAAGTACCGCTGGCAGAATTCCAGATCGGCCAGATCCATGGCAAGCCCGCGTTCGTCGATGAACCGCTGGCCCGCGGCCGCGTCCATCTCGTTGAATCCGGCGATGGCCTCCACCTTGCCCGGCATAGGTACCTGGGTCTTCAAGGTCGCCTTGGTGTCCAGACTGGCCTCGCGCGCCTCGACCGGGTTGATGACGTACTTTTTGATGGTCTCGATGTCCGCATCGGTCAGATTGCCTTCGAGGGCGTACAGCTTCGCGGAACGCACGGTCGGACGCTCGCCTTGGGAGATGAGCTGGATGCATTCGGCCGCCGAATCGGCGCGCTGATCGAACTGTCCGGGCAGGAATTCGGTGGCGAACACCTTGGCGTCGCCGAAATCGGGCAGATCGTAGGACACGTTATCCACCTGCGGTTCGCTGAACACGGTGGGCACGGTCTGATTGAACAGGTCTTCGGAAATGCCTTCCGCATCGTAACGGTTCACGATGTGCAGGGCCTTCAGGCCGCTGATGCCCAGGATGGTGCGCAGCTCGCCGGCAAGCTGCTGCGCCTCGACATCAAAGCCGGGTTTCTTCTCCACGTACACGCGGAAAACCATGGGGTTCCTTTCTCAACAAATCAAAGCTGGAATGGATTTGGCTCCCTTCGATGAGGGAAGCTGACGTGGTAGATGACCGATGGGAGCCGTGGCTGCGAGACCATTGGTCCTCCCCTCAAATCAGCGTCACTGACAGCTCCCTCACCGAGGAGAGCCAAATGCGGTATGTTGCAGCGTGTGCGTCACTCGGCGACTTCGATGCCTTCGGACTTGGCCAGCTCGGCCAGACGCTCCTCGATCTCCTCGTAGGCCGGGATGATCGAGCCGAGGCCGCGGCGGAACAGGTCCTTGTCCAGGTGCTCCACCTTGCCGGAATGGTCACGCTGGTCCCACAGGCGGCAGGAATCCGGGGTGATCTCGTCGGCCAGCAGCAGCGTGCCATCGGAGGCGCGTCCCATCTCGATCTTGAAGTCCACGAGCTTGACGTCGATCTTGGCGAAGATCTCGATCAGGGCCTCGTTGATCTTGCGGGCCAGCGGGGCGATCTCGGCCAGATCCTCGCGGGTGCAGACGCCCAGAGCCACCAGGTCATCGTCGTTGACGAACGGATCATGCAGATCGTCGTTCTTCAGGAAGTACTCGAGCACCGGCTCCTTGAGCGGCAGGCCCTCCTCCACGCCGAGACGCGAGCAGAAGTGACCGGCGGCCACATTGCGCAGCACGATCTCGAGCGGGAACATGTTCACCTTGCGCACCAGCTGGCCGGTGGCGTTCACACGCTTGACGAGGTGGCTGTCAATGCCGCGCTTCTTGAGCAGGTCGAAGATGATGGTCGTGATGAGGTTGTTCAGACGGCCCTTGCCGGTGAAGTCTTCCTTCTTCTCACCGTCGCCGGCGGTGGCGGTGTTCTTGTATTCGACCCACAGAATCTCGGGATCGTCGGTTGCGTACAGTTGCTTGGCCTTGCCCTCGTAGAGCTTTTCCAGTTTCTCCATGACTGCCTTCCAAATCGTGCTGAAGAGCGGATTTCTGGGTGAACTAACGGTAAAAAGGGTACCAATCGCCGGGGATATCCGACATGTACGGAGCGCCTGTTCCTGGCGTCCGTGGTTGAGATGAAGGAATCTTGACCTCTGAGACGAATTATCGGCGAATCGCGGATATCAATCACGACAAAGGCGATAATGGGAAGTGACGTAATGATACAAGGAGGTTCGTCATGATCGATCACATTGGACTGTTCGTCAAGGACGCTAACGAGCGTGCGGAATTCTACGGGAAGCTGCTGGCCCCGCTCGGTTACGTGAAGAAGGCCGAATACCCGGGTGCCGTGTGCTTTGCCAACGACGAGGATGGCGACAGCGTCTGGCTGGAGTCTCCGAAAGGCGACAATCCGGTCGTGCCGACGCACGTGGCCTTCCGCGCCGAGAATGAGGACACCATCAAGGCATTCCATGCGGCGGGGCTCGAGGCCGGCGGCACGGACAACGGCCAGCCCGGTCCTCGTCCGAACTATGGCCCGACCTACTACGCCGCCTTCATCCATGACCCGGATGGCAACAACATCGAGGCCATGCTGAGCTGATTGGTTGCTACTCCACGGTAATCGTCAGTGCGTCGGCGACGTGTGCGGCTTTGGCGCGGGCATCGGCTTCACTGGTACCGATGGCCAGCGCAACGGCCATACGGCGGTGGCCGTGTACCTCGGGCTTGGCGAAGATGCGCAGATCAGTGTCAGGCTCGGCCAGCGCCTCGGCGACGTTCGTGAATACCGCCTCGCCTTCGCCTTCCACCACGATGGCGTGGCTGGCGGCCACCTGACCGTTGCGCAACGTCAGCGCCACATGCTCGGGCGTGACCGGCAGGCCCAGAATCGCCCGGGCATGCAGCGCGAACTCGCTGAGCCGTTGTGAGGCCATCGTCACCATGCCAGTGTCATGCGGGCGAGGGGAGACCTCGTTGAACAACACGCGACCATTGGTCAGCACGAACAATTCCACACCAAACACGCCCCAGCCGGTCTCGCCTGCGGTCTGTGCTCGGGCCACAAGCCCCTCCACGGCGGCGCGGGCGATGTCATGAGCGCGGTCAAGTACAGACAGATCGGCATCGCCGTTTACCGCCACGGCCGGCTGCCATGATTCGCGGTAATCCCCTGATTCCTGACGCTGGCCGATCGGCGCGCACGTCACGATCCCGGCCGACGAGCTCACCGTAAGCACTGTCAATTCATAGTCCAGCGGAGCCAGCGCCTCCACAATCACGCGCGACACATCCCCCTCGCCGGCGGCGCGACGGCCTTCCTGCGCTTCAGTCCATGCTGCGTCAATCGCGTCGGCGGAACGCACCACGGACTGGCCGTGACCGGACGAGCTCATCACCGGCTTGACCACACACGGATAGCCGACCTCCAAAGCACCTGCGCGCAGCTCCTCCAACGAGCCGGCGAAACGATACGGGGTGGTCGGCAGGCTAAGCTCCTCGTGGGCGAGCACGCGCAGACGCTCGCGGTCCATGCAGATCGCCGCGATCTCGGCACTCGGCACTACCTGTGCGCCGGCCTTGGCGGCACCCGCCAGCACATCAGTGGCGATGGCCTCCACCTCGGGCACGATGATGTCCGGCTTCACCTCGTCGAACAGAGCCTGCAAATCGGCGGCGCTCGCCATGTCCAATACACGATACTCATGCGCCACCTGCTGGGCCGGCGCGCCTGCATAGGAATCGGCGGCGCACACCCAGGCACCCAGACGCATCAGTTCGATGGTCACCTCCTTGCCCAGCTCGCCCGCGCCGAGAAACAGTACGCGGGTGGGGCGCTTGCCCAGCGGCGTGCCCAGCGGGCGGCCGACAGCGGGGGCGTTGGCGGTCGCGGGGGAGTCGAGGTTTGCGGAATCGTTCACGGCATGCTCAGTCATACCCCACATTCTGCCATACCGCGATGATTTCCCTCTTGAGTCCCACGACGGTTGCAGACTGTAACCTGCTATAAGCATCACGTATAGGCGCGCCATTGCATATGGAACAAACCTCCCGTACCGTATGAATCACCGGCCGATTTGTTCAGCGCGGTCGGGCCAACGTTATAGGGGATGCTCGGCTGGCCTTATAGGTTCATACGCCCAACAGGCGGCCAGCCTGAGCAGTTCAGGCGGTTTGACGGCTAAGTGGTTCGATGACCGAAGGTTCGCCAGGATTCAGGCGGTCAACACGACAGACAAAGGGGGATGCGGTATGTCGGCGCAGGACGCTGCACTGGTTTCTGAACTGATTTCCAGAAGAGCGGTGGGACTCCCCGGCAACCCTTTCGCCGAAGCCGACGCACGCGCCGCGGCCGCCATTGCCGCAGGACATGACATCATCGATCTGAGCAAAGGCAACCCGGATGGTCAGCCGCCTGTGTTCGTGCAGGACGCACTTGCCCAAGCCGCCCATGACCCAGGGCTGTTCCGGTATCCGCCGTTCGATGGCGTACCGCAATATCTGAACGCCATCGCCGGCTGGTATGAGCGCGAGCATGGTGTGACTGTGGATCCCGCAACACAGCTGCTTGCCACATCCGGTTCGTCGGTGGGCATCGCCACTGTGATTCAGGCGCTCATTGACCCGGGCGACACCGTGGTCGCAGTAGACCCTTATTACCCGCAGTATGAGGGGTCAACCTCCGTCGCCGGAGGCAGATTCGAGACGATTCCAGCCGACGCAGGACACGGTTTTCTGCCGGATTTGGATGCCGTGGATGCCGGATTGTGGGAGCGTGCCAAACTGCTGATACTCAACTATCCGAACAATCCCACCGGTGCCGTGGCGTCGCCCGAACTGTATGCATCGGCGGTTCGGCTGGCGAAGCGATACGGTTTCATCGTGCTCAATGACTTTGCCTATGCCGGTCTTGAGTTCGGTGAGGCCCATTCCCTGAGTCTACTGGAGACGCCGGGTGCGCTGGATGTGGCGGTGGAATTGGGGTCGTTGTCGAAGATGTTCATGGTGGCCGGGTGGCGAGGCGGCTTCGTGGCGGGCAACGCCGAGGTGCTGGGCGCGGTCAAGGCGGTGCACCGGCAGACCGCCGTGCTGGCATCCAGCGTCATCCAGCAGGCCGGGGCGATCGCGTTGAATTCCGACCAGTCCACCGCGAAAGACTTGGCGGTGCAATACCAGCACCGGTTCGAGGTTGTGCGCGACGGATTGGACGGCAGTGGTCTGGACGTCGCCCAATCGCACGGTGGATTGTTCGCATGGGCTCGCATACCGGGGCAGCGGGGTTGGGTGGACGATACAGATGCTGGTGGTTCAGGCGCTGGTGACTTGCCGAATGCCGAAGTTGAGGGAGCGGTTACGCATGCCGCAGTCGGCGTATCGGATGCATTCGTCGAATGGCTGCTCAACACCGCTGGGGTGGCGCTGATGCCCGGTACGTGCTTTGGCGAGAACGGCGAAGGCTGGGTGCGTATCAGTCTGCTCAAGCATACGGCTGATCTGTATCAGGCGGTCTCTCGCATACGCCGAGTGTTGGATGATCTGCGATAAGCCATCGGCTGGGTTGCCTAGGTAATTAGACAATTCGTTATACGCCACACCATTGTTCACGGTACGTCCCCGTTGCATCATGATTGCGGGTGGGCCATGGAGCGCATGGGGCTTACACTAAGGCAATGCACGAAAACGGAACTGGTGAAGAGAGCATCGACAGGCCGCTGACCATCGCTTTGGTGGTGGATACCGTCGGCAATCAGGGCAACGGCACGTCGAACTCGGCATTGCAATGGGCCGCCGAACTTGAGCGACAGGGACATCATGTGCGGCTGGTGGGCATCGGCGCTCCCGAATACCCTGCACGCGTGAACAAGGTGCCGTTGGTCTCCTGGGTGGCCTCCAAACAGCTCATGCAGTTCGCGCAGCCGAGCGACACCCTGTTCCGCACCGCATTCCGCGGCGTGGACGTGGTGCATGTCTATATGCCGTTCAAATTCGGCCGTCATGCCGCCAAAGTGGCCCGTCAGATGGGCATCCCGGTGACCGCCGGGTTCCATCTGCAGCCAGAGAACGTCCTGTATTCCGCAGGGCCGCTGCGTCATATCCCCGGCATCTCCGGATTTCTGTATTGGTTGTTCAAGCATTGGCTGTACAAGCGCATCGACCATATCCACGTGCCGACCGAGATGACGGCGAGCCTGCTGCGCTCGCACGGGTATCAGGCGAAGCTGCACGTGATCTCCAACGGGTACTCGCCGGTCTACACGCCGAAGCCCCCCGCCGAATCGTCAGAGGACCCTGATGCGGCGTCGCCGGTGCCTTTCCGCATCATCGCATCCGGGCGCCTCGCGCGCGAGAAGGACCAGATCACGTTGATCAAGGCGGTGTCCATGTCCCGCCATGCCGCGGACATCCAATTGGTCATCGCCGGCACCGGCCCGCTGAAGCACTATCTGAAGTTCCGCGCCGGCAGGTTGCTTGCGCGCAAGGCGGACATCGGATTCCATAAGCATGCCGACATGCCGGAATTGCTGCGATCCGGCGACCTGTTCGTGCATTGCTCCATAGCGGACATCGAATCGGTGAGCGTCATCGAGGCGATGGCCTGCGGCCTGGTCCCGGTGATCGCCGCGTCCGAGCTGTCTGCCGCAAGCCAATTCGCACTGCTTGATGAGTCACTGTTCCCGGTGCGGGACGCGGCGTTGCTGGCCCGACGCATCGACTGGTGGATCGCCCATCAGCGCGAACGGGTCGCATGGGGTGCCAGGTACGCCCAGAACACCAAGGAGCACTATTCCGTAGAGGCGTCCGTGCACAAGTTCGTGGACATGGAGCGCGAGGCCATCGAGGAATGAGATAGCGCTATGTGAATAGATGAAGCATGGGATATATGCAAATCAACTATGTGGACGATTTTTGTTAGCGATACTACGTTGTGCTTTGTGGTAACTTACATTTTTTCCATGTTGATAATGTTTAACTGATGAATACTACGTGGATAAAGAAATAACAACTACATTCCATTCAGTGCCACCCGCTGTGCCGCTAGGGTTAAAAACGCGCTCAGGATTTAATCCTGACAGTTCGGCTCGCCCTACTGGATTGTTGTTCTTCGTTAATGGGGAGAAGCAGGGAGCCTGTACAGCTTCGCTTGTTAATAGTAGTTCTAAGAAATTGGTGATGACAGCTGCCCATTGTTTACATGGGGGAAGTGGGAGTGGTTGGTATACTAAGTTTATGTTTGTACCTAATGCGTCACCGTCTGGCGGAAACACGCAGATGTATGCTATGGGTACTGCTCGAGTATTTACAGACTGGATTAATAATGCCAATACTCAATCGTTATCTGTATATGATGTTCCTAATGATATTGGTTTTATTAGTGTGTCTTCTGTAATGCCCGATTATCTGGGCAAGCCGGTTGAAGTTTTTGGTGGCCATGGTTTTGGTCATTCGAATCTTGGTAGTTTTACTGCTCGAATTGTTGGATATCCTAAGAATCCAGGAAACAATAAAGATCCGCAGTCGTGTGTGACAAAAGTTGAAACTTTGTACCCGTTCAATATGGATGACGTGTTGAAGGCTTCAGGGTGCTCTTTTGTGGATGCGCATGGTGCGTCAGGCAGCCCCTGGCTTGAGCTTTATGATGAGAATACAGGTATAGGTTGGGCGAATGGGGTACTGTCGGCTGTTCCTAGCCAAGAACATACACTGTTAAGCCCAAGGTTTAATGATCGTGTTTATAAGCTATATAACGAAGCGAATAACGATGGGTTACAATAAGAAATATCGTTCTTTCGGAAATAGTGTTATTAATATCATTTTTTTAATTATTATTATTATTATTCTTGCTTCTGTTTCTCTTTTATATTTTTTTAAGAATGAAATGATTTCCGATGTTACAGTTACTGTTGTTGATGATAGCGATGTTCCCCAAAGCGGCTATTCTGTGAGCTTCACTCCCCTTGACAGTAATCAATTAATGACATTGGTTGCTTACTATACGAATAAAAATGGTCAATATCATGGTAATCTGCATTACGGGGAATGGAGATTGGATGTATCTTGTAGCGATTTATTTCGCTCATGCAAATATGATAACCATGAAGTGAGAGTGATTAATGTAGATCAATCTGTCACTAATATTGTAATCAAAGTTGATTCATGAAGTCTCGAATTACGTTAGTGGTATATGTCTGATTGGTATCTGAGTATTACTGTCTGGCATATACCACCGGTTTTTGTTTTTTACAGCAGCGCGATGAGCTGATCGACCTCTTCGGACGTGGTCGCCCAGCTCGTGCAGATGCGCATGACGGTATGCATATCGTCGGCCTTCTCGGTGAAGCCGAGCTTCACATGCTGCGTCAGGCGGTCGATGGTGGGCTGGTCCATCGTCATGAAGATCTGGTTGGTCGGCGCTTCGAACGTGAGCTGATAGCCCTTGGTCTTGAGCGCTTCGCGGATACGGTCGGCGGCGATGTTCGCGTTGCGTGCGATCGTGAAATACAGGTCATCGGTGAACAGCGCATCGAACTGCGCGCCCAGCACAAAGCCCTTGGCAAGCAGGGCGCCATGCTGCTTGATGCGGGTCAGGAAATGCTTCGGCGTGTTGTGTTTGGTGAATACCACCGCTTCACCAAACAGCGCGCCCACCTTGGTGCCTCCGATGTAGAACACGTCAGCGATATTCGCCAGATCCTCCATCGACAGGTCGCCGCCGGTGACGGTCAACGCATAGCCGAGACGCGCGCCGTCCACGAACAGCGGCATGTCGTAGCGGTGCGCGACTTCGGCGATCGCCTCCAATTCGGCCTTGGAATAGATTGTTCCGTATTCTGTGCTCTGCGAGACGTACACGGAACCGGGGAAGACCATGTGCTCATAGTTGCCGTCGGCATAGAAGGTCTTGCAGAACTCGTCCAGTTCGTGCGCATCCATCTTGCCATTGTGGTGGGGGAGGGTGAGCACCTTGTGCCCGGAGAACTCTATGGCGCCGGCTTCATGCACGTTGGGGTGTCCGGATGTCACTGCCACAACGCCTGCATAGGCCGGGGTGATGGTGTCGATCACCACCTGATTGGTCTGGGTGCCGCCCACCAGGAACCAGACATCCGCATCCGGCTTGCCGCAGGCTTCGCGGATCTTGGCCTTGGCCTGTTCGGTGAGCTCATCGGAGCCGTATCCGGAGTACAGATGTTCGTTGGCGCGCGCTATGGCGTCGATCACCGACGGATGCGCGGCGCGAGAGTAGTCGTTTTCAAAAGACAGCATCAGGAGTCCCTCTCTAGGCGATAGTCCCGAGTCTACATTGTGTGGGAATCAGCTGTATGTTCGCGTCCGAACGAGGATGCCGCGAACATGCGGTCTCTTAGTGGTGCGGAATCGGCTGTATGTTCGCGTCCGAACGAGGATGCCGCGAACATGCGGTCTCTTAGCGGCTCGGAATCGGCTGTATGTTCGCGGCTGTTGCGTTGATGCGCGAACATACAGCGGGAAACCTGATAGCTGATAACCAATAGTCCGAAACCGGGTGGTGGTACTACCGATAAGCCAGGAAAGGACCCTTAGCCTAGGAAAGACGTACGCTTGTTGAGAAAAACAAAACCCCTCCGCGCAATAAACAGAGGGGTAATGGGGTGGCCAACGAGGCTCGAACCCGCGACCTTCTGAACCACAATCAGATGCTCTACCAACTGAGCTATGGCCACCATACTTGTTTCCCAGCAGGACTGGAAGACAACAGATGGATACTATACACAACTTTCGGCCGGCGTGCTCACCGGCGTGTCGCATGTGCGTACGTTGGTGTCGCTCTCTGTGTAGGCGGTGTCGGCTGTGTCGGCTGTGTCGGGGGTCGGGCCGTGCGGAAGCCGCCATGAACAATTGTGGCGGTCGCATCCCCGCAGCGCATCTCTGCCGCGGATGCCGGGTTGGGGAAATACACAACGATGCGCATCCGTTTTCGCGCAAACGTCCAAAAACAACGTTCCTGACCGGGTGAACGTTCACAATGTGAGCATTACGTTTCGTGTCAAGCTGGGCTCGCTTAGTTTCAAACGTTGTTACATCCATTACAGAGAGAAGAATCACCAATGGGAAAAGTTAAGGCCTTCGCTGATTGGCTGACCAAATGGTTTACCGCCATCGTGGTCGTCTGGGCCGTGTTCAACTATTTCGTGCCGCAGGCCAGCCTGTGGGGCAAGCCGTACACCGGATACATGCTGGGCATCGTGTTGTTCGGCATGGGCCTGACCCTTACGCTTGACGATTTCAAGCGCATCCTCACCCAGCCGCTGATGGTCATTGTCGGTACGGTGGCCCACTTCGTCATCATGCCGCTCATCGCCGTGCTGCTGTGCTGGATCTTCCGCCTTGACGGTGCGCTGGCTGTCGGCGTGATCCTTGTCGGCTGCTGCCCGTCCGGCACCTCCTCCAACGTCATGAGCTATCTCTCCCGCGGTGATGTGGCGCTCGATGTCTCCATCGGCATCCTCTCCACGCTGTGCGCCCCGTTCATGATCCCGCTGCTGATGCAGTGGCTCGCCTCCCAGTACGTGTCCGTGCCGGTGGAGTCCCTGTTCCTCAACGCCGTCAAGGTCGTGCTCTTCCCGATTGCCCTTGGTGTGGTGTGCCATATGATCTTCGGCAAGAAGATCGAGAAGGTCACCGTGGCACTGCCGATCGTCTCTCAGGTGGCCATCCTCCTGATCATCGGCGTGGTCGTCGCCGCCAACGGCCCGAAGCTGTTCGTGGCGTCCTCCCTCATGGCCATCCCGGTCGTGATCCTGCACAACCTGTCCGGCTACGCTCTTGGCTTCGGTTTCTCCAAGCTGATGTACAAGATCTACCCGAAGGGCTTCCGCTACGCTCAGCAGAAGGCCATCACGTTCGAGGTCGGCATGCAGGATTCCGCTCTGGGCGCGACCTTGGCCCTGACCTCCTTCGCATCCAACCCGATTGCCGCTGTGCCGTCCACCTTCTTCTCCGTGTGGCACAACATCTCCGGTTCCATTCTCTCCAGCTGGTGGCGCAACCACGATGACAAGCACGAAATCCACTGGGATTCCGACAATGGCGAGAAGGGTTCCGCCAAGGAATCCGATTCCGTGCACGCCTTTGACGCCGACAAGGCCGCTGCCAAGGCCGAGGCCTGATCGCCGAAGTGGTATACTGATTCATAACTGAAGATGTAGCGGTGCCCCCGAGTGACATGGACTCCTCGGGGGCACTTGCTGTCTGGGGCCGGTCTGGCTTTGTCTGGCTTTGTCTGGCCGCGCCTGATGCCCGGAGGATTCGGGCGCGTCGTTGTCCGAGGAAATCGTATTATAGATATTTGTGTGTGCCGACGGTGCGCCTTATGTAACAGGTGCAGCGCTGGGATATCCTTCACGCCGATGAATGCTCGCAGCAATGCGAAGGCAGGAGGCGAGAAGGCCATCGGGCCGGTGGACTGGGCTGCTTTTTACGCTTCGCGAAGCGCGGATTGAACGTGCGAGACGATTCGGTGAAAAGTGTGGGCGCAGTGCGGCGGTCACACGAAAGAAAAGAAACCACTGAATCGGAGAATTCAAGTTGCCTACTATTGAACAGCTCGTCCGCAAGGGACGTCAGGCAAAGCCGAAGAAGTCCAAGACTTTGGCACTGAAGGGAAGCCCGCTGCGTCGCGGCGTGTGCACCCGTGTCTACACCACCACCCCGAAGAAGCCGAACTCGGCACTGCGTAAGGTCGCCCGTGTTCGCCTGTCCTCCGGCGTCGAAGTCACCGCCTACATTCCGGGCGAGGGCCACAACCTGCAGGAGCACTCCATCGTGCTCGTGCGCGGCGGCCGTGTGAAGGATCTGCCGGGTGTGCGTTACCACATCGTGCGTGGTGCGCTCGATACCCAGGGTGTCAAGGACCGTAAGCAGGGTCGTTCCCTGTATGGAGCAAAGAAGGCGAAGTAAGAGATATGTCACGTAAGGGACCTTCCAAGAAGCACGTCGTGCTGCCCGATCCGATCTACGGTTCCACCGTGGTGGCGCAGCTCATCAACAAGATTCTGCTTGACGGCAAGAAGTCGATCGCCGAGGACATCGTGTACTCCGCTCTCGACATGGTCAAGGAGAAGTCCGACCAGGAGCCGGTGGCCGTGCTCAAGCGCGCCCTGGACAACATCCGTCCGTCCCTCGAGGTCCGCTCCCGCCGCGTCGGTGGCGCCACCTACCAGGTGCCGGTCGAGGTCAAGCCGAACCGCGCCAACACGCTGTCGCTGCGCTGGCTGACCGACTTCTCCCGCGCCCGTCGTGAGAAGACCATGGCCGAGCGTCTGGCCAACGAGATCCTGGATGCCTCCAACGGCCTCGGTGCTTCTGTCAAGCGTCGCGAGGATACTCATAAGATGGCAGAGGCCAACAAGGCCTTCGCGCATTACCGCTGGTAATCCAGAGAGAAATAAGGAACAACGATGGCTGAAGAGATTTCGGATCTTCACAACGTCCGTAACATCGGCATCATGGCTCACATCGATGCCGGTAAGACCACCACTACCGAGCGTATCCTGTACTACACCGGTAAGAGCTACAAGATCGGTGAGGTCCACGATGGCGCCGCCACCATGGACTTCATGGCTCAGGAGCAGGAGCGCGGCATCACCATTCAGTCCGCCGCCACCACCTGCTTCTGGAACCGTCAGACCCATGACACCGACGAGAAGTTCCAGATCAACATCATCGATACCCCTGGCCACGTGGACTTCACGGCCGAGGTGGAGCGCTCCCTGCGTGTGCTCGATGGCGCTGTCGCCGTGTTCGATGGCAAGGAAGGCGTGGAGCCGCAGTCCGAGACCGTGTGGCGTCAGGCCGACAAGTACGGCGTTCCGCGTATCTGCTTCGTCAACAAGATGGACAAGCTGGGCGCGAACTTCTACTACTCCGTCGACACCATCCGCGAGAAGCTGGGCGCTGACCCGATCGTGATGCAGCTGCCGATGGGTGCCGAAAGCGACTTCACCGGCGTCATCGACCTAGTCGAGATGAAGGCCTACGACTGGAACACCGGCGACGAGCTGGGTGCTCACTACAACATGGACCCGATTCCGGAAGAGTACCAGGAGAAGGCCCAGGAATACCACGAGAAGCTTGTCGAGGCCGCCGCTGAAGCCAACGACGAACTCATGAACAAGTTCTTCGAGGAAGGCGACCTGTCCAAGGAAGAGATCCGCGCCGGCGTGCGTCAGCTGACCATCGCCAAGAAGGCCTTCCCGGTCTTCTGCGGTTCCGCCTTCAAGGACAAGGGTGTGCAGCCGATGCTGGACGCCGTCATCGATTACCTGCCGTCCCCCGAGGACGTGCCGGCCATCAAGGGCTACCAGCCTGGTGACGAGTCCATCGAGATCGACCGCAAGCCCACCAAGACCGATCCGTTCTCGGCCCTGGTCTTCAAGATCTCCACCCACCCGTTCTACGGCAAGCTCGTGTTCGTGCGCGTGTACTCCGGCTCCGTCAAGCCGGGTGACTCCGTGCTCGACTCCACCCGCGAGAAGAAGGAACGTATCGGCAAGATCTTCCAGATGCACGCCGATAAGGAGAACCCGATGGATGTGGCCGATGCCGGCAACATCTACACCTTCGTGGGTCTGAAGAACGTCACCACCGGTGACACCCTGTGCGCCATCGACAACCCGATCACCCTCGACTCCATGACCTTCCCGGATCCTGTGATCCAGGTGGCCGTCGAGCCGAAGACCAAGGCCGATCAGGAGAAGATGGGCATCGCCCTCGCCAAGCTGGCCGAAGAGGATCCGACCTTCCAGGTCACCACCGACGAAGAGTCCGGCCAGACGCTGATCGCCGGCATGGGCGAGCTCCAGCTCGACATCATCGTCGACCGTATGCGTCGCGAGTTCAAGGTTGAGTGCAACCAGGGCAAGCCGCAGGTCGCCTACCGCGAGACCATCCGCAAGGCCGTCATGGACCAGGGCTACACCCACAAGAAGCAGACCGGTGGTTCCGGCCAGTTCGCAAAGGTCCTGATGAACTTCGAGCCGCTCGACACCACCGAGGGCAAGACCTTCGAGTTCGAGAACGCCGTCACCGGCGGTCACATCTCCCAGGAGTTCATCCCGTCCATCGAGGCTGGCGTCAAGGAGGCCATGGAATCCGGTATTCTCGCCGGCTTCCCGGTCGTGGGCGTCAAGGCCACCGTCACCGATGGCCAGATGCACCCGGTCGACTCCTCCGAAATGGCCTTCAAGCTTGCAGGTTCCATGTGCTTCAAGGAAGCTGCTCCCAAGGCCAAGCCGGTCATCCTCGAGCCCATTATGAAGGTCGAGGTTCGTACTCCTGAGGAGTACATGGGTGAGGTCATCGGCGATCTGAACCAGCGTCGTGGCAACATCCAGTCCATGACCGACGCCATCGGCGTCAAGGTCATCGACGCCAAGGTGCCGCTGTCCGAGATGTTCGGCTACATCGGCGACCTGCGTTCCAAGACCCAGGGTCGCGCCATGTTCACCATGGAAATGGACTCCTACGCCGAGGTGCCGAAGAGCGTCTCCGACGAGATCATCAAGGCTCAGCGCGGCGAGTGACACGCGCCACAGTCAAGGCTAGCCAGTGTCTCCAGTCAGCGGTAAAATCGTGTACCGCTGACTGGGTTCTGGCTCCTCAATGTGGCACATAACCCAGAAACCCAGTACAATAGAGCGAGTGCCTATGCGAAAGCGCATGGGAAACTCACGAGACGTCCAGGAGGACAAAGAGTAATGGCAAAGGAAAAGTACGAGCGTACTAAGCCGCACGTTAACATTGGTACCATCGGCCACGTCGATCACGGTAAGACTACCCTGACTGCCGCCATCTCCAAGGTTCTGTACGAGGAGTACCCGGATATCAACACTGAGTACGACTTCAACCAGATCGACTCCGCTCCGGAAGAGGCCGCCCGCGGTATCACCATCAACATCTCCCACATCGAGTACCAGACCGCTAAGCGTCACTACGCTCACGTCGACTGCCCGGGCCACGCTGACTTCGTGAAGAACATGATCACCGGTGCTGCCCAGATGGATGGTGCTATCCTCGTTGTGGCCGCCACCGATGGCCCGATGGCTCAGACCCGCGAGCACGTGCTGCTCGCTCGTCAGGTTGGCGTGCCGAAGATCCTCGTCGCTCTGAACAAGTGCGATATGGTTGAGGACGAAGAGCTGATCGAGCTCGTTGAGGAAGAGGTCCGTGACCTCCTCGACGAGAACGGCTTCGATCGTGACTGCCCGGTCATCCGTGTGTCCGCTTACGGCGCTCTGCACAATGACGCTCCGGATCACGAGCACTGGGTTGAGCAGATCAAGAAGCTCATGGACGCCGTCGACGAGTACATCCCGACCCCGGTTCACGATCTGGACAAGCCGTTCCTGATGCCTATCGAGGACGTCTTCACCATCTCCGGCCGTGGTACCGTCGTCACCGGTCGTGTGGAGCGTGGCCAGCTGGCCGTCAACTCCCCGGTCGAGATCGTCGGCGTTCGTCCGACCCAGTCCACCACCGTGACCTCCATCGAGACCTTCCATAAGACCATGGACTCCTGCGAGGCTGGCGACAACACCGGTCTGCTGCTCCGCGGTATCAACCGTACCGACGTTGAGCGTGGCCAGGTTCTGGCCAAGCCGGGCTCCGTCACCCCGCACACCAAGTTCGAGGGTGAGGTCTACGTGCTGACCAAGGACGAGGGTGGCCGTCACTCGCCGTTCTTCTCCAACTACCGTCCGCAGTTCTACTTCCGCACCACCGACGTCACCGGCGTCATCGAGTTGCCGGAAGGCGTCGAGATGGTTCAGCCTGGCGATCACGCCACCTTCACCGTTGAGCTGATTCAGCCCATCGCTATGGAGGAAGGCCTGACCTTCGCTGTGCGTGAAGGTGGCCACACCGTTGGCTCCGGCCGTGTGACCAAGGTCATCGCCTGATTATCATCAGACATGATTTCCCGTCACGCTTGAACTAGCGTAGTACATCCCCCTTGGTTCGCGCCAAGGGGGATTTTTTATGCTGATTTCAACCGTTGCGGACCTGCGGCAGTTTATAGTTGATAACTGAGCAGGAAGGCAGCATATGCGGGTTTTTGATTTTGACGGCACCATATATGACGGCGAAAGCCTGTTCGACCTCTATCTGTTCAGTGCCCGTTATGATGTGAAAGTGTTTCGTCACCTGGCACCGGTGCTTCGATACGCCATCAAATACAAACTCGGCAAGGCCACGTTGGAGCAGATGGAGCACGGAGTTGGCAAGGTCACTCGCAAATACCTGCAGGACCTGGCCAAGTCCAGATCGATTGACGGTCTACGCACGCAGGCGTTGGACAATGCGGTGAAAGCGGGACTTGACAAGGATGTCATGGTTGCAGACGCGTCCGTCATCGGAGCCGACGATTTGGATGGTGGCTTGAAGTCATTGGTCAATGCGTTCTGGGATCGCAATATGTCCAAGATCAAGCCGTGGTACGAACCCAGACCGGATGATGTGATTTTGACCGCGTCGTTTGATGTGACTGTGGGGGAGGCGTGCCGCCGGCTTGGAGTACACAATCTCATTGCCTCGACCATCGACCCCAGAACATTCGAGGTGACGTATCTCAATTTCAACACCAACAAGCCGAAGCGCCTGCGCGAAGTACTTGGCCCGGATGCGGTGATTGATGAATTCTATACGGACAGCGCGTTCGACCAGCCGATGATCGATATGGCCCGCAAGGGTTTCATGGTCAAAGGCAATGTCATAACACAGGTGAAATAACGTAAAGGCATGGATTGGCATGTGCATTGCCTATTGGATATCGACTGGGAAACGGTATTCAATAGAGTGCGCTGGATGACTGCCTGACGCGTGTGCCCCCAATCGTTGGCGGTGATGACGGCAGCTAATATATCAGGCAACGATATCCTCAACGACAAGTCAAAGGAGTGGGTATGAGCGATACCATGAAAGCCGCTGTTTTCGTCAAGCCGGGAACTATCGCGGTGGAGGAGATTCCCAAGGCGCGGGTACAGCAGGACGACGATGTCGTGATCCGCGTTGTCCGCGCGTGCGTATGCGGCTCAGACCTGTGGTTCTACCGTGGATTGTCCGGGCAGGAGCCCAACAGTCAGATCGGCCATGAGGCCATCGGCGTAGTCGAAGAGGTCGGTTCGGCTGTCGAAAGCGTCAAGACGGGGGATTTCGTGATTGTGCCGTTCCCGTTCAGCTGCGGCAAGTGCCCGGTGTGCAAGGCCGGATTCGAATCCGTATGCCCCCACGGCGGATACTTCTCCGCCAGCCAGGCCGAATACCTGCGCGTTCCGGAAGCCGATGGCACGTTGGTCAAGGTGCCTGGCTCACCGGAGGATTATGACGATGCCACGCTGGCCTCCCTGCTGACCATCTCCGATGTGATGTCTACCGGGTATCATGCCGCCGCATCCGCCGAGGTCAAGCCCGGTGACACCGCCGTGGTGATGGGTGACGGCGCCGTGGGTCTATGCGGCGTGATCGCCGCCAAGATGCGCGGGGCTACGCGCATCATCGCCATGAGCCGCCATGAGGATCGAGCGGCGCTGGCCCGCGAATTCGGCGCCACCGATATCGTGCCCGAGCGTGATCAGGCCGCCATCGACAAGGTGCTGGCGATGACCGACGGCTACGGTGCGGACGCCGTGCTCGAATGCGTGGGCTCCAAGCAGTCCTTCGACACCGCCATTGCGCTGGTCCGTCGCGGCGGTGTGATTGGCCGTGTCGGTCTGCCGCATGATGTGACCATCAGCGCCGAGGGCACGTTCTACGGCAACATCGGCATCAAGGGCGGTCCGGCGCCGGTCCGTCACTACGACATCGACGGTGGCTTGCTGGATGCCGTACTCAAGCACGAGATCAATCCCGGTCGCGTGTTCACCGCCGAATACGATCTTGACCATATTCAGGATGCCTATGAGGCGATGGACCAGCGCAAGGTCATCAAGGCGCTGATTCGCTTCTGAGATTTGCGGGTGCGTGTCGAGAGAATGTCGAGAGAATGTCGTTACACACGCTAAAAGCGTCAGTATGTATGTGGGTTGACGAACATTTCTCATACATACTGACGCTTCGGCGCGCAATACACGAATTAATGACGCAGTAAGTAGTGGTCTGCTCGTAATTGTCTGTGTGGGTGGCCCCTTTGATGAGGGGCTAGCAGCGAATCTGAATAAGCTGAATAGGGAAGAGACCGAGCCTGAACTCCTCAATTATTAGCGAGACGGGCCATTAGACGGTGGTCATGTCGCTGCGAACACGTTCGGCGGCAATGTCGATATTGCCGGGCCAGGTGGGTACTCCTGAGACGAGCTTGACCTTGGCAAACTCCGCAGGATCGTTGAGTTTACGGAAAACACCTTTATCTATGTATTTTGACATGTCGAAAACACCGGATGCCCCGTCGGAGCAAATCACCTTGAGTCTATAACCGGGTAACGGCTGTGCGCTGTTAACGCGGATTGAGTAGTCGATGTTCATGGCGCACTCCTTGTCACGGTTCTATCATTCCTGGATTCGAGTAGTTTGAAGCTGCGAGCCAAGCGTGGTGAAGCTCGTCACGCCTTCTCGAAATCCACCTGACTACCATTGTATGTTGTCTTTTGGGCAAAGGCTGGGCCCCGATTGAGTTGCCGCTAAGGTCATACGTGGCATTATGGCCCGCATATTCGGCATGAATATGCGGGGGAGCATGGTCGGCAAAGTTCATGGTTATTCTGATTCCATTGAATCGGCAAATTTCCGGCATATCGAATTCCAGTTGAAAACATCAGGATGATGCTTTGATATGGACTGTGGGAAGGTCAAACCAGTGTGCTTTCTTGATGATCTTGTCTCTTTGTTCATAGGGAAGCCGCATGTAGTCGATGATGTCTTTGTCTTGGAATAAGTCACTGCAATACACTGGAAGTCTGTAGCGTGGGACTATTCCTATAAGGTCTTTGCCGTTTGCCATATGAGCTATTTGCCGAGCGTGAAGTACCGAAACGGGCAGCTCAGCATCATATAGCGCTAAGGCAAAGTGAATTGCTTGAATGCACGACCAATAATTTGCACCTGAGACGTTGAAAGACCATCCGCCTTCGTCTTTTCGCGGGAAAAGATGCATCCATGAAAAGCCGTGACCGGGGCGAACTTCCCATGTGTGGCCTTCAGCTTGTTTGCTGTCCATCCATGCTTCGAAATCTTCTGGTGAGTTCTGATCAAGATCGCGTAATCCGTGATGTCGAAAGTCCGCGTACTTGATGCACCAGTCAAGCGGCGTGGCGTCCATCTTTGGGCAAGCGTATCCACTTGCCTCATATCCAAGCATACAGGCTTTGAAATATTCTCCTGAAGTTAGTGTGGGGAGTTTCTTATTAAGTACGGTTCCTTCTTCTAGTGATGAGAACAATTGAGTGAATCGTAGGATGTCTTCAGTGTGGATACCGTTGAGGAAAATATCTTTATTCTCAGGGAATATGTCCCATACGTCACGGCGAAGGATTGTTCCTGTTCTCATGTCAAATGGGAGTTTTTCACGAATAATGGTGTTATATGAATCGTTTTTACATTGGATAACGCAGTATTGAGCACCGCACATCAGCCAGTTCATTAATGGAACATAATATTCAGGATTGTTGGTATGATCATCGTTGGCAAAACGAATGCAGAAACGGCCGTTGATGAATAGATGCCGGCAATCGTCATATTCAGTACAGGTGATTTTGTACCAGACGGTTTCATCTGGATAGGAGCTTAACCAGGATTGCTCGAATTCCTGATAAGTCTGATACTCGCCGTCTTCATACAGCTCGTCGTAGTGGCCGAAGGCCGTGATCGGACCGCGTTCTGCGGGTATCCACAGTAGGCGGAACCCGTCTTCTCCTAAGGGCTCGATGTTGTCGAGTACGTCAAACAGCTGTGTGGCCGCAGTATCGAGAGGCAGGTAAATATCCGGTTCCCATGATCTGGGGGAACGGATCATGTTGTCGATTTGCGGGGCGAAAAGAGTTCTGTGATGCATGATGGCTCCCAATCTTAAATGTGGTATCTGTATTGATACCAGTGTAGCACATATGTTCGAATATGCGATGTGTGTGGGTGTAATGGGTTGCCTGCGCCGGCCGATTACAATGATTGAATAATTCGAGTGGATGATTCTTGGGGTGCCATGAAAAACGTGATTGATCGATATGTGTATCGCGTGCATTGGTCGGATGAATGCGAGGGTTTTGTGGGAACGGTGGCGGAGATGCCGGAGTTGAGATTCGTGTCCGGTTCGTTTGTCGAGGCGTTAACCGGTATTCGGATTTCGGCTCATGATGAGGCTGCCAAGTTGGTCGAGAGGGGCGTTGCGGTTCCGGTTCCTTTCGAGGATCGCCATTATTCGGGTCACTTTATGGTTCGGGTGCCGCCTGAAGTGCATAGACGTTTGTCCATCGAAGCGGCTGAGCAGGGGGTGTCTCTGAATAGATTGGTTCAGGCTCGTTTGTCCTGAAATCGTTTTGCTTCTGCGTCGTTGTCGTTGTCTCTGGACGTTGTCCCTGATCGGTACGCAGCGGCCGACCCATTGCAACTGCACCATACTTCTGATACACTTTGAACTGTACTAGAAATATGGTGCAGTTGCATGCTGGAGGTGCCGAATGGTTTCGGGCGAAATGGCTGATGGCGTTCGGTAACAGGCGGCAATGCACCTCAAGCGCGATGAGGTGAGTACGATGTCGTTCTCTGTTTTCGGCGTAGTGGCAGCGTTGCTGATAGGTTTGCTACGGCTGGTGCTTGTTGTCGCCGTGGTGGTGCTGATCGTCAGGGCGTTGGTGCACATGAATCGTGAGCCGTCGCTGTCGGTGAAGCAGCCTGTTTCGTCGGGTGGCCCATCGGATGATTCGTCAGGTGGTTCATCGGGCGGCCTGATGGAAGGGGAGGCTGTTCCGGATATGACGGCGGGCGGTCCCATGCCCATTGTGCGCCGTCGCATGGCGTGTGCTCTGCTCGTCGGTGTGGCGGTGTTGGTCATGGTGTTGATAGTCGGATTTGTAGTGCCCAAGGATATGTATCGCATCGCATCGATGGCTCCCGGCCTTGCGGCATCGGCGGTCATGCTGGCTCTTGCGCTGCCCTTTCCGGACATGTCCGATCGGCTGGGCGGCGGCCAGGTGCGTACGGCGTCGCTGCAATCCCGCGAACCATGGACGTACGCGCGACGGTATGTGCTCATGCAGCCGATGCTTGCCGCCGGGCTGCTCATTATCTATCTCGGATACACCACGGTGACGGCCAGTCCGGATGATTTCGGCCTGATGCGCAGTATCCAGCTGGTCGCTCCGAATGGGACGTGGGCTCATTCCTCCGGTCCTTATCCCGGATCGTATTATTCCATCCCACTGGCCGTCGTCACACTGGTGCTGGTCGGCCTGACCTGCGCGGCGCTCTGGCGCATCGCCCATGTGCCGAGTGCTCCTGAAGCCCGATTCGCCGATGCTGACCGGTTGTGGCGCGTACTGCTGACGCGATTCACGGTGTTCCTGTCGGTCGGCACGATGCTGGTCTACGCGTCGGCGGTACTGATGGTGGCGGGAACCGCAACGGTTCGGGTCGGCACCAACAGCGGCACATGGTCGTCGGCCTACGCGGATGATGTGTATCCGACCTTGGGCAACATACAGATCATCATGGGTGGCGTGGTGGCCGTGTTGGCGGTCATCTACCTCGTGATGGCGTGTTCCGCATTGGTCCAGTTGTGGACTTCGCCTCGGAGGACACGATGATGGGCGGCGGCGATGACGTGCGCCTGGTGATACGCGAATCGTCGCCGGTGCCGGTATATGAGCAGATTCGTGAGCAAATCGAAGGTATGGTTCGTGCAGGCCTTCTGCATGACGGTGACAAACTGCCGTCGGTGCGTCAGCTGGCCGGCGACCTGCGCATCGCACCCGGCACCGTGGCCAAGGCCTATGCCGAACTCGCTGAGCAAGGGGTGATTGAGACCGCCCCCGGTCGCGCCGCCCGAATCAGGCGGGTGGCGACCATCCCCGAACCCCTGCTGGAGGCCGCAAAAGACTACGCCGGACAGTCCCGGCGGCTTGGTTCCAGCCTTGAGGACGCCATCAGCGCCCTGCGCGCCCAGTGGTAGTTTCACATCAGGTCCTGTGCCGGCGGATTGCGGACGTGTGCCATAGCAGTCCACAGTCTGCCGGATTCCGCAGGTTATGCGTTATGCGTTATGCGTGTGCGCCGTCTGACGGATGACTGATGATGGACGGCTGCCGTGCTGGTCATCTATCGGCGCCTCTACGGATAATCAGGTTCGTTGTCCTAGCGCTCGTATGGCAGGTCATACAATGATTCCGGATCGAGGGAAAGATGGTGCGGCATATGGATGTTGATGGGAAGGTCGAGGATTCGGCAAAGTCCGGGAGTCCGGAGACATCCGGGGAGTCGATGATGTCCGGGATATCAACGACTGCGCCACACAGGCCTCGCGCCATCGAGGTGCGCGGGGCGCGGGTGCATAACCTCAAGAACGTCGATGTGGACGTGCCGCTCGGCGAGCTGGTGGGTGTCGCCGGCGTCTCCGGTTCGGGCAAGAGCTCGCTTGCGCTCGGCGTGCTGTATGCGGAGGGGTCAAGGCGGTATCTGGAGGCGCTGTCCACGTATACGCGCCGGCGCCTGACCCAGGCCAGTCGCGCCCAAGTGGATGAGGTGCTGCACGTGCCGGCGGCGCTCGCGTTGCATCAGCGGCCCGCCGTACCCGGCATCCGGTCCACCTTCGGCACGATGACCGAACTGCTCAACAGCCTGCGTCTGCTGTTCTCCCGTGTCGGTTCGCACGTATGCCCGCAATGCGGAACCCACGCGGACCCCACGCTTAATGTGGCGTTGGAGCAGCCGATCGTATGCAGCCATTGCGGCAAGCGATTCCACGGCCCCGGCGCCGAAAGCCTGGCCTTCAATTCGGCGGGCGCATGCCCCGCTTGCTCCGGCACCGGCATCGTACGCGAGGTGAACCGCGCCGCACTGGTGCCGGACGAATCGAAATCCATCGACGACGGCGCGGTGCTGCCATGGGGCTCGCTCATGTGGGACCTCATGAAGCAGGTGTGCGGCGCGATGGGCGTGCGCACCAACGTGCCATTCCGCGAACTCACGCCCGAAGAGCGTGACATCGTATTCAACGGACCGGCCGTCAAGAAGCACATTCTGTATCGGCCCAAGAAAGGCGACGATTTCGCCGAGCTCGACTTCACCTATTACAACGCCGTGTACACGGTCGAGAACGCGCTCGCCAAGGCCAAGGACGAGCAGGGATTGAAGCGCGTGGCGCGATTCCTGGAGGAGAAGCCGTGTCCCGACTGCGGTGGTACGCGCCTGAGCGCCGCCGCACGCGCGCCGGAAATACGCGGCATCAATCTGGCGCAGGCAACCGCCATGACCCTGGACGACGCGGTGACGTGGGTGCGGGGCGTGCCGGGTACTCTGCCTGAGAGCATGCGCCCGATGGCCACGAACATCTGCGAATCGTTCCTCGACGTAGCCCGCAGACTGCTTGAACTCGGTCTCGGCTACCTGTCGCTCGACCGTGCCGGCGCCACGCTGTCCACAGGCGAACGCCAACGTGTGCAACTGGCCCGCGCCGTGCGCAACCGTACCACCGGCGTGCTGTACGTGCTCGATGAGCCGTCCATTGGCTTGCATCCCTCGAACGTGGACGGCCTGCTTGGCGTGATGCGCGACCTCGTGGCGGACGGCAACTCCGTGGTGGTGGTCGATCATGACGTACGTGTGCTCAAGGCCACCGATCATCTCATCGAGATGGGGCCGGTGGCCGGCGCCGGCGGTGGTCATGTGATCGCGCAGGGCGCGGTCGACAAGGTCGAACAGACCCCGGGCAGCCGCATAGCGCCGTTCCTGACCGAAAACGGCGAGACCCGCGTGCGTGCCCGCGTCGCTCCGGAAAAGATGTTCGATGCCGGCCGGATCCACATGGAGACCGGCCCGTTGCACACCGTCAAGCCGCTGAGCGTGGACGTACCGCGCGGCAGACTCACGGTCGTCACCGGCGTCTCGGGCTCGGGCAAGACCACGATGGTGCTGGAATCGCTGATTCCGGCGCTCAAGGCCAACGTCGATGGAGATGGTCTGCCGGCGCACGTTCGCGGCATCGAAGCGGACAGCATCACCCGCGCGAACCTCATCGACGCCACGCCGATCGGTGCGAACGTGCGCTCCACCGTGGTCACCTACGCCGACATCCACGACGATTTGCGCCGCGCCTTCGCTCGCACGGACGAGGCCAAGGCCGCCGGATACAAGGCCGGCGACTTCTCCTACAACACCGGACGGCTGCGTTGCCCCACCTGCGACGGCACCGGGTCGATTTCACTGGATGTGCAGTTCCTGCCGGACGTCACCATCGCCTGCCCGGACTGCCGTGGGTCGCGGTATGCGCCGGAAGCGAGCCTTATCCACCGACCGGTCAAAGGCGGCGGAGATGGGAAGGTCGTCAAGGCTTGTGGCGAGTTGAGTGCGCGTGACAACGTAGGCAGCGGTTCGGATGCCGGTGCCGTTGTGCCGGGTGCCACATTGACGGAGAGCGGAATCACGATGGAACAGGGATCCACGGCGGAACAGGGGGATGTGGACGCGCCCCTGCGTTCGCTGACGCTGCCGCAATTCATGGCGATGAGCGTGGATGAGGCGCTCGCCGTCACCACCGACATGAAGAAGGTGCATAGTCGGCTCACTACACTGCACGATCTGGGACTCGGCTACCTGACACTCGGCGAACCGACGCCCGCGCTTTCGGGTGGCGAGGCGCAGCGGCTCAAACTCGCCAGCGAGATGGGCAAGGCGCAGTCGGATGCGGTGTTCGTGTTTGATGAGCCGACCATCGGCCTACATCCGCTTGACGTGCGTGTATTGCTTGGCGTCTTCGACCGGCTGGTCGCGGCGGGTGCGACGGTCATCGTCATCGAACATGATCTCGACATGATCGCCAACGCCGACTGGATCATCGACATGGGGCCAGGCGGCGGCGAGGCCGGCGGGCACATCGTCGCTACCGGCACGCCGGAGCAGGTCGCTGCGGACCCCGCGAGCATCACCGGGCGGTATCTGCATATTCGATAGATAACGTCGTCGGCGGCGTTCGTGGTGCCTGCCCTGAATGACGCGGCGTGCGGAATCCTTGGCATGTGGGATATGGGATGTCGAGTCGGGCGTCAGGATATCCCATGGCTCGAATTTCGCTTGCATGCCCCGCATACCGGTCACGACGTCCAGTACAGGACTGACGGGGGAGTAGGATGGCCGCCGTGAAACAGGTTCAGGGCATCAAACGAGCAAGTGCGGACGCGAAATACCGGCAGATGACCGAGCAGCCGATACCGTCGTTGATTCTGCGGCTTTCGCTGCCGGCTGTCGTCTCCAACCTGGTGACCACCGCGTACAACCTGACCGACACGTTCTTCATCGGACAGCTCGGCACCGCGCAGTCCGGTGCCATCGGCATCGCCTTCTCCATCATGACCATCCTGCAGGCGATTGGTTTCTTCTTCGGCAACGGTGCCGGCAACTCGATGAGCCGCGAACTCGGCAAGCGCAACAATGAACGCGCCTCCCGGTTGCTGGCGCTGGGATTCGCCGGAGCCGTGCTTTCCGCGCTGCTGATCGCTCTGATCTGCCTCGCCATGCTCAGGCCCTTGGTGATGATGCTTGGCTCCACCAGTACCATCGCACCCTATGCCGTGCAGTATCTGACGCCTATTCTGGTCGCGGCGCCCTGCGTATGCGGTTCCTTTGCGCTCAACGGACTGCTCAGATATCAAGGCCAATCCGCGTTCGGCATGATCGGGCTGGTCAGTGGCGCTCTGCTCAATTTCCTGCTCGCCCCGCTGTTCATTTTCGTACTTGACTTGGGAATTTTCGGGGCGGGACTCGCCACCGGCATCTGCCAGACCGTGAGCTTTATCATCCTGACCACGATGAGTGCCCGATTTGGCGTGCTGAAGCTCTCCCTGCGCAACTGCCGGCCGGATATGCTGTTGGTGCGCGAGATCATCGGCGGCGGTTTGCCTTCGTTGGTTCGTCAGAGCGCCGGATCCATTGCCGCCACATGCGTGAACATCGCAGCCAACCCGTTCGGTGATGCGGCGATCGCCGGCATGGCCATCGTGATGCGCATCATGCTCGGGGTGAATTCGGTGATTATCGGTCTGGGGCAGGGATTCCAGCCGGTATGCGGCTACAACTATGGGGCAGGAAAGTTCGCCCGTGTGCGTGAGGGCTTCTGGTTCTGCGTGAAGCTGTCCACCTGCATACTGTTGGTGCTTGGAGCGGCCATCTGGCTGTCCTCGCCGCAATTGGTGGAGATCTTCCGTTCCGATCCGGCGGTGGTCACGGTGGGCGTGGCTGCCCTGCATTTCCAATGCCTGACCGTGGCGCTCAACGGCATGAACATGATGGGCAATATGATCAGCCAGACGATGGGGAAGACGGGTATGGCGTCATTCCTCGCCGTATGCCGCACCGGCCTGTACTTGGCGCCGGTGGTGCTGGTGCTGCCGCACTTCTTCGGGGTGACTGGCGTGGAGGTGGCGCAGACCGTGTCCGACATCCTGACCTTCGCCACCACCGTTCCGTTCATGCATCGCATCCTGCGCGAGCTGCGTTAGTGTCCGCTGTGATACGACAAAGGGCGTTGGCAGCGGAAGACAAGGGTGCCCCTGTGCATTCGGGCAAGCGATTGGGCTGCGCGAACGCACAGGGGCACTGTCATGGGCACTTGTCATGCGGATACCGTGTACCAGATATCGGTGATATCGGCTCCGCGCGTGCGTTGTGGGATAAGTGATTACTTTACGACCTTGAAGCCGGCGGTCCACGGGGTTTGCTCGGTGACGCCCAGGATGATCTGCAGCGCGCCG
The DNA here is from genome assembly GCF_006408855.1 of Bifidobacterium sp. UTBIF-68. Classification (NCBI taxonomy): domain Bacteria; kingdom Bacillati; phylum Actinomycetota; class Actinomycetes; order Bifidobacteriales; family Bifidobacteriaceae; genus Bifidobacterium; species Bifidobacterium sp. UTBIF-68. Next base: position 55,676 of record NZ_JFAN01000008.1, read on the forward strand.
TAGCCCTCGAGGTACTGTGCGCGCTTCAGGGCGCCGGCATCCACGGTCTTGAGTCCGGCGGCCTCGATGAAGGCGGCCACGGACTTCTTGGCAGCCTCATCATCGGCGGCGAGCTGCACCACGGTCGGTGCGCCGTCGTTCTCACCGGTGGCCAGCGTAGCGGCGAAGGTGGTGTTGAACGCCTTGACCACGCTAGACTGCGGAAGCTTGGCGGCCACGTACTCGGCAGCGGACTTGGCGCCTTCCGGCAGGGCGAGGTCGAAGGTGGTGAAATCGATCGGGTTGGAGACATCCACCACGGTCTTGCCGGCGAGCTGGTCGGCGTAGGCGGCGATCGCCTCGTCGTAGGCGGGGAAGGGCAGGGCCAGGACGACGATGTCGCCGGTGATGGCGGCCTCGCCGAACTTCGCGCCGGTTACGCCCTCGGCTGCGGCGGTGGCCTTATCGGGGTTGCGGTCGATGACCTGGACGTTCGCGCCGCCCTTGACGGCGATGCCCGCCACGGCGGATCCGATGTTGCCTGCGCCGAAGATGGTGATGTTTGCCATGATGTGTTCCTTTCGATGATGAAAGCCTATTGCCTTGTTGGTTAGATTGTCGGCGAATGTCGCTGCGTCTGGTGCTGTGACCGGTCTGCGATGTTCGCGTTGATGCCAGTATGCACCTCACGTTGATATATTTCAAGCTGAGATATATCAATAAGATTTATGTCGGTCGCGAAATCGCTGTATTTCCAACGGTTTTGAGGGGTTTATTAACCGTGGCTTGCGGCGTGTCGTTCTGAAATATCTCAGTCTGAGGTATCATGAACGCATGAATATTGTGGAAATCATGACGTTGGGCTTCCTTTCCGAGGAGCCGTTGTGCGGCTACAGGCTGCGCAAGAAGATGGAGCAGCTCCAGGGATACAACCGCGCCTTCAGCGACGGCACGCTCCATTCGGTCACCAGCAAGTTCGTCAAAGCCGGCTATTTGGGGGAGGCGTTCAATGTGGTCAATGGGCGCCGTCTGCGTGAGTTTCACCTTGAGCCGGCGGGTCGTGAGAAGCTTATCGAGGAGCTGAAGAGTACGAGCGGGTATATGCTCAGCGACATCACCAAATGGGCGGTGGTGATGTCCTTCCTGTCCGTCATCCCCGATGTCGCTGATCGCAATGCCGTACTGCGGCGTCGGCTCGATCTGCTGGATTCGGATGTGCGGCGCATGTACAGCGACGGCGAAGGGCCAATCGACAACGAAAGTCTGACCGACAAGTACCGTATCGCCATCACCGAGATCCATGACGCCGAAATCGCCGCCGAACGCGCCTGGCTCATGAAGGAACTTGGCGTATCCGAGTAGCGGACGTATCGTGCCGCCATGCTGTCCAGATGGCCGCTTTACATAGTCGCCGGATGATGTTTGCTCAAGCGGGAGGGAGTCTGTGGGACAGTTCGGCGTGATGGTCGGCCAGCTGGTCGGTTTTCTCATCATGTTGATGGTGGGATACGGGTGCGTGCGTCTGCGTTTCTATGGCAAAACCGCGTTGGACGGCATGTGCTCGCTGTTGCTCAACGTGCTCATCCCTGTGCTGGTCTTCTCGAATGCCGTGGACGGTACGGACCGCTCGCACCTCGAGGCCAACTGGGGAGTGATGCTGCTTACCGCCGTGATGTACGGTCTGCTCATCCTCACGTTCTGGGCATTCGCGCATCTTTTGCGGCTCAAAGGTTCGCGCAGTCATGTTTTCCAGGCATCGCTGGTGTTCGGCAATGCCGGATTCATCGGCATCCCGCTCATCATGGCATTGTGGCCGAGGGAGGGTGCGATCTATGTGGCGCTGATGTCGATCATCGACCAGACGTTGTTGTGGACGTACGGCGTGTGGCTGTGCGAGCCGGTTCGGCCTACGGCCGCGGCCGGCGGCGCTGGCGGAATCGGTGTGAACGACAGTGCCGCCGGAAGTCGCGGTGTGGATGGAAGGCACAGTGCGGACAAAAGGCATAATGCAGGTGAAAGACATAGTGCGGATGGGAGCCGTGGCGCCGTCGGGGAAGACCTGCCCGCCGCGTCGCGCCCTTCGCTTGGTTCGCGCGTGCTCGGGCTGCTCCGTCGGTTCGTCAACCCCGCGTTCATCGGCGTGATGATTGCGCTGGCCCTGATTCTGCTTGGCATCAAAGTGCCGAATCTCATTCTGAAGCCGTTGCACACCATCGGCAATATGGCGACCCCGATGTCGCTGATATACCTCGGCGGTCTGTTTGCTCTGACCAAGTGGTGGGGCGTGCTGCGCCGCTACGAACTGTATGCCGGGCTTGTGGCCAAGATGATCGCCTTCCCGCTCGCGTTCTACGCGCTGCTGACGTGGTCGGTCGGTGCGTTGCCGTTCGCCTTGCCGATCACGCACGACATGATTCTCATGATCACCGTGATCGCAGGCCTGCCGACCATGACCACCATCGCGATGTTCACCGGCCGCAAGGACAACATGCCCGACTATGCGGTCGGATTCGTGTTGGTCAGCACCCTGTTCTCGCTGGTGTCGCTGACCATCGTCTCCGCGGTGGTGTTCTAGAAAATCGTTGACGAAGCGACTACCCCTCAGACCCGCCGGGCCAGCTCCCCTGACAAGGGGAGCCAATAACGACAATCAGTCCTGCGACGCTGCGTCGATGCAGCGCAACGCGTTGAGGGTGCGCGGATAGCCGATGTACGGCATGCACTGCGACGCCACGGCGATGAGGAAGTGACGGTCGTTGCCGATGCGCATATTGGCGCGGGCATGGCTGGTGAGCTGCGGATCGCACCCGCCCTGCGCGGCCAGGAAGCAGAACGTGATCATCTCGCGCTGCTTGAGATCGAGCCCGGTGCGCGTGTAGTAGTCGCCGAAGCAATTGGCTGCCAGCCAGCGGTTGACATGACGCTTATCCTCAGGACCGGACTTGTAGAAGTCCTTCATACCGTCGCCGAAGATATCCACCTGCGCCTGCGTGCCGGCCTCCCGCCGTGTTTCCGGTGTGGTGGTGGCCTGCGAGGGCAGCGGCAGTTCGACGCCGCGCTCGCGCAGGATGTCGTTCAGTGCGGCGATGAACGGGTAGACTCGCGCGATGCCCAGATATGCCACGGCCTGATAGGTCGCTTCCTTGATTTCCACAGGCGTGAGTCCGGCGATGAGCGCCGCCGGCACGATGCCGCGGAATTCGGTGAGGCTCTGGCTGCCGAGCAGCGTGGCCAGAATCGCCAGATAGCGTGTGTGGTCGTCCAGATCGTTGACACCGGGCTCGTTCGGCACTTCGTCAAACGCGAAGTTCTCGATGATTCGGGCCAGATCCGGGTCGTCGCGGCGCAGCAGCTCCGAATCCGGGAAGAACGTGCGATGATAGGCTTCTGCGGCGGGGGAGATGCCGCTGGGCTGTTCCGCTGATTGATCGTGTTCCGTGGTGCTGTGTTCCGTCATGGTGCGTCCTTCTATCGTCAATTCGTCATCAACACAGCGTATGAGCATGCGTGCCATGCCGCAATTGCCTGCCGAGTATCAACGGTGATGCTTGGCAGGCATGGTCGGGCTGCCTCATGCTGCCTCATGCTGGCTCAGCCATGCCATTTCAGCTTGGACGCTTCGGCCTAGTCATTGCATTGGATGATACCTGTTGAGGACGAATGTACCCATTTTCGGGTAATGTCTGCCGATATGGAGAAGAGCAGCACCGCGCCACACCGTCGCAACGACCCCGAGCGCAAGCAGCACATCATCGATGCGTGCCTCACGGTCATCGCCGAACGCGGGGTGGCGGGAACCTCGCACCGGGTGGTGGCCGCCGAGGCCCATGTGCCGCTGGGGTCCATGACCTACCATTTCGACGGCATGCACGATCTGCTGCATCAGGCGTTCGACCAGTTCGCCGATCGGTCCATCGCCGCGTTCCGCGCGAGGATGGACGCGGCGACCAATGCCGACGAAGCCTGTGAGGCCATTGCCGCCAGCATCGAACATGATGTGCTCGCCACCCAGCGGGACATGAACATCAACCTTGAGTTCTATGCGCTGGTCGCCCATGACGAGTCATTCCGCGACATCAGCAGTCGTTGGATGACAGCCACGCAGGAGGCAATGGGCCGGTTCTTCGACCGTGAGACCGTGGTGCTGTTGGATGCCATGATCGAAGGGCTGACATTGCACCGCGCCCTCGGCGGCGAGCCGCGCGATTCGGATGCCGTCTTACGGAGCGTCCGACTCGTGGCCATCGGCAACGACCGGTCGGCGTAATCGCTTCGTAGTGCTCGCGATGGCATAATAACGCCCAGTCAACAGCCCCAGCCGGTGGATGTGCTGCCCGCGCTGTGCAACCCGCGCTACTCTTTAGAAAAGACGTACATGGGACTGGGGAAAACGACTATGGAACTGCGGGTGCTCAGATACTTCCTCGCCGTGGCCGAGGAGGGCAACATCACATGGGCTGCGGAACTGTTGCAGATTTCGCAGCCCACGCTCTCACGACAGTTGAAGCAGCTCGAGGATGAGCTGGGAGTCACCTTGTTTACCCGCGGGCGCCACAACATCACCCTCACCCGGGAGGGGCGGCTGCTGCGCGACCGTGCTCAGGCAATCGTGGAGCTGACCGACAAGACCGAACGCGAGGTTTCGAATGGCTGTAGCGGGGAACTCGACGGCGAGATCTCGGTAAGTTGCGGTGATGTGCGCGCCGTGGAATACCTGACCGCGCGCATGGCCGCATTTCGCCGATTGCACCCTCATGTCCGGTTCGTCATGGTCTCCACCACCGCCGACGTGATTCAGGAACGGTTGGATCAGGGCCGGAGCGACGTGGCGCTGATGACCGAACCGGTGGATGTGGCCCGGTTCGACTTCATGCGGTTGGACGCTGCGGACGAGTGGGGCGTCATGGTTCGCGACGATGATCCGCTGGTATTAGCCGGTGCCAGAACAGTCCGTCCCGAGGACTTGGTGGACCGACCGTTGCTGATGCCGTTCAGACCGCAGGTGCGCGCCGAACTGCTCAGCTGGTTCGGTCCTTTGCGTGACAAGGTGCAGCTCGCGTGCATCTTCAATCTGCCGCTCAACGCGGCGATGGCCGTACGACAGGGTGTGGGTGCCGCGTTGTGCTATGACGTGGGCCAGGTCGGCGAAGGATTGCGGTTCCTGCCACTGGCCCCGCATCTGGAAGCCAGGTCGGTGGTGGCGTGGAAGCGCAGCAGTATGCATGCCCCCGCCGTCGAGGCGTTCATCGCGTTCCTGCGCGAGGGCCTCGCGCAGTAGGCGGCGAGTGCGGTTGTGTGCAGATGCGTTCGGCTGAGGTTGTGCTGCCGCGTGATTGTTGCGTGTGACAGCTGGGGCGCGTCTGCCGTGACTGTCGCATGCAACGATTGACGTTGCGTCCCGCGTTGTCACCGCGTTGTCACGGCGTTGCCCCGTGTGAAGGGTCCACAAAAGACACGGAAAGGCCCAGAAAGGCCCCTAAAGACATGGTTGCTGAGTTGTTGCCGAGTGATGAATAGTCTAATCGTCCTGATTCCCAGTCTATTCCCAGACTGTTTGCACGCTGTGTGAAGTTGGATGCTGTTATATAGGAACCACGGCCGCAATGGCCGCGACAATTGAACTTCTTCCTCTCTTCTCCTTTCCAAGCCCGGCCTTACGGTCGGGCTTTTCCTTTGCCGGCCGAAATGAGACGACGGATGACGATGTATGTGTGGGTATGTGGGGAAGATGCCCCGGCCCATGCCGACGCCGGATCATGCCATGGCCGGGTCGATGTGAGTGGAGAAAGATGTGAGGGAATGTGCTCAACGGCCGGTGAATGTCGGGCTATAGGAGCTGATGTGGTGCTCTAGGCTCCTGAATCGCATCAACATAGCTATGGCAGTACGCATCGGGGATCTGCTGCCATGCCTGCAGGACATGCTCGCTTATCGCGGATAACTATTGGACAGAGAATCCATGCGCGCCATAATCGAAGGTGAAGCGGGACTGGTCCGCGCATCTGCAGGTGCGCGGCGCATCAGGCGCGCGCCGATCGCGTACCTGTCGAGTGGCGCTGCCCCGCTTTTTCAGGAAAGGAATCGATATGGGCAAGCGAATTCTGGTTACGTATTTCTCTGCCACCGGCACCACGAGGGCCGTGGCCGAACGATTGGCGAAGGCCGCCGGCGCGGATATCGAGGAGATTGTGCCGGCAGAGCCGTACACTGCCGCCGACGTGGACTGGCGGGATCCGAACAGCCGGTCCAGTGTGGAGCACCAGCACCGTGAAATGCGTCCCGAACTTGCGCATTCCATTGACATCACGCCGTACGATGTGGTGTTCGTCGGTTATCCACTGTGGTGGGAGACCGCGCCGCGCGTGGTGCGCACCTTCCTCGAGAGCGAGGATTGGTCGGGCAAGACCATCGTGACGTTCGCCACGTCCGGCTCCAGCATTCGCGGCGCCGACGGCGTGCAGCTGCATGACTCCGCGCCGGCCGCACACTGGATCGCGGGCCGTCGCCTCGCCGCGAACGTCAAGGAATCCGAACTCGACAAGTGGGTCGCAGGACTGGATCTGTGACTGTCGGCCGGCAATCTGGTCGCTGCTGAATCGTCCGATGTCGATCTGTCTGTTCTCGAATGGCTGTCGAACCTGCATCTACCTCGCGGGACGGAGCCTGCCGGAAGTTGCATGCAGGCAGTGCAGGCGACGATTCGGAAAACAAAACGATAACGAAGAAAGTGAGCACAACATGACGATGGACAATCCGAGCGCCTTCCCGATGGGCAAACCGAACGACGCCTATGCCCAGTATTTCGAAGGCCAAAGCTATCTCGCGCCGCTTGCCGGCGACGATCAGGTGAACGTGGCGAACGTGACCTTTGAGCCTGGATGCACGAATCACTGGCACATTCATCATGGTGTCTGCCAGATTCTGCTGGCGGTGGGCGGCCGCGGCTACTACCAGATCGAGGGGCAGGCTCCGGTGGAGCTCAAGCCGGGCGATGTGGCCTATATCCCACCGGAGACCAAGCACTGGCATGGGGCTGCGCCGCATGAGGCGTTCGCGCATGTGGCCATTATGCCCAAGGCCGAAGGCGCCTCGAACGAATGGCTCGAACCGGTGGACGAGGAGGAATACCGCCGTCTGGCGTAGCCTCCCATCCATCCAACCCAGCGATTGTTGTCTCTCGGCTTATCGCATCGACGGCGGCTTGTACTGGTCGTCGGCGGTGAAGCAGGTGCGGTAGACCATGGCCATGATGAGGCTGTCGGCCACCAGTGTCAGCGCCGCGATGGCGTCGAACACCACGAACTGGTATTTTGCCGCTTCGAGCGGGTCGCCTCCGGCGATCACCTGACCGGCCATCATGCCTGGGATGGTCACGATGCCGCAGGACGCCAATGTGGCCGTGGTGGGCAGCAGCCCCAAGCGAATCGAGGAGACGATGGACGGGCGCGCCGCCTCCCAGGCGGTGGCACCCAGTGCGAGCATCGTGTCGATCTCGTCACGTCGCTCGTCCATGCTCTCGTAGAACCGGCTCAACCCGACCGCCAGCGCGGAGACCGTGTTGCCCAGCAGCATGCCGGTCAGCGGCACCACGAGCTGCGGCGCGTACCACGGGTGAGGCCGCACCACGAGCTCGGTCACCAGCGAGATCATGAGCAGCATCGTGATGGTCAGACTCAGGAGCACCGGGCCTGCCAGCCCCTTCGGCACGCCTTTGGCGCGCGACAGCGTGATCTGCACGGCGGCCACCAACATCACGGCGATCACCGCGAACACCAGCCACACATTGTTCGCGCGGATTACATAGCCGACCACGAATCCCATCGCGCACAGCTGCAGCAACGCACGGCAGGCGGACCATAGCAGCGTCTTGCCGATGTTGATGCGCATGAGCTCGCTGATGCCCGCGGCGACGGTCACCATCGCCAGCGCCACGAGGAGGCCCCAGATATCGATGTCATAGGCGTTGCCGCTCATGCCCGTGCCCTCCTTGCCGTCGTGCCCGGAACCGAGGTCGTGCTGATCACTGCGCCCGCCGCCGTGCCCGCCTCCGTGGGTGCCGAGCTCGCATCCAGCACGCCATCCGCAAGGGTGACGATGCGACTGGCACGCCCGTCCGGCGGCCGATGCCTGATGCGCACGATCGCCATGCCGCGAGCCGCCGCGGTGGCCATGATGTCCGCCACTTTCTCGGCGTTCTCGTCGTCCAGACCGGCGTCCACCTCGTCCGCAAGAAGCACCTTCGGTCCGGTCAGCAGCGTGCGCGCCAGCGAGACGCGGGCCGCCTGACCTCCGGAGAGGTCGTGCGGCGGACGATCGAGATCGATGTCGTCGCACCCCATGGCGTCCAACGTCATGCGGATGCGCTGATCCGGCAACAGCCGGCGGGCCTGCTCCTCGTTGTTTCGAAACAGTGCGATGAACTTCCGCCCGATGCCGATATGTCCGATTCGTCGTCCGGCTTTGACGGTCGTCCCCGCATCGACGTTACCATCGCCACCGTCGCCGCGCGCCTGCATCCCATCTGCGCTCTTGTCGGCATCAGCAGCTGCGGTCCCGGCATCGCCGCCATCGGCCGCGCCCTCCGCGTCGGCCCTGATGGACAGACTGAACGGCAGACGTATCGCCTCAGCGACGGTCCGCCCCGGCAGAATCGGCTTCTGCGGCAGATACGCCACCTCGCGCCGCCACTGCTGCGGCGTGAAATCGTTGGCATCCCGCCCTTGCAGGGCAAGAACGCCGGTCGCATGCGGATTCAGCCGGGCGAACGCGGTCAGCAGACTGCTCTTGCCTGAACCGGACGGCCCCACCAGATCGACGATCTCGCCCGCCGTGATTGCGAAGGACAGCCCCTCGAAGATCACACGGTCGCCATCGGCGGACGGCACGGTGCATCCCACCCGTTCGGCGGTGAAAACGTTGGTCCTATTCATAGTCCGCACGTTACGTCGATGGTGGGCTGGCGGGCCAATCCGCACGCGTTTCTTAGCGCAGCCTAAGTAGTTTGGATGTCTGATATAACCGTAGAAACAGGCCTGTTCCGGTGTGCCGCCGGACAGATGCGCCCGATGTGGAGACATGGGCGATGCGAACGATGCGGAAAGTGCAGGGAACGGACGATGGGTGATTACGCGACAGACCCCGAACGGCTCATGCTGCCGTCGGTGCTGTTCATCGAAGACGACCCCAATCTCGGCGCCATGACGGCGGAGATGCTCGGCGTCGACTACCGGATCGATTGGGTGCAAACCATCACCGAAGCACAGCGGCGACTGAACGAGGACAGATACGATGCGCTCGTGGTGGACCGCAGGCTCCCGGATGGCGACGGACTGGACCTGGTCCGCCGAATCCGCGGCGGCGGCATCGCCACGCCAGCGCTGATCCTCACCGCGCTCGCCGAAGTGGACGACATCGTGGACGGACTCGATGCCGGCGCCAACGACTACCTGACCAAGCCGTTCCACTTCGTCGAGCTTGAGGCCCGGCTGCGCGCGCTGCTGCGCGGATTCCACGCGCAAGTCGCCAGCGTGATGATCGGTGACTGGTTGCTCAAGCCGGAATCGAACGTCATTGAGGACCCGGACGGACGCACCGTGCCGCTGACCGACGTGGAATCCAAGCTGCTCGCCACGCTCGCCTCTGCACCGGACCATGTGTTCGGGCGCGAGGAGCTGCTGCGCAACGCCTTCTCGGCGGGCAGCGACATCGGCGCTGTGGACGTGTACGTGTCGTACGTGCGCGGCAAAACCACCCGCGGCATCATCAGCACCGTGCGCGGCCGAGGGTATCGTATCGGCAGTCCGCGGGATTGACGGTGGGCGCCGTGGCGGACGGGCGCAATGGCGGACGGGCTCGCGCGGAATCGTCCGGCCTGTGCGGGCTGGTCGTCCCATACCAGGGCAGCCGATCAAACGGAATCAATAAGGAATGATGATGAAGACGAAGAACGACGGCGTACGCAAACCCGGTTCCGGCAATGTGGCAGGCCTGATCAGTCTGCGCATGACCGTGGCCATGACGGCGATCACCGTGCTGGGCGGCATCCTGTTCGTGCTCGGCGTGCTGCTCGGATCGCGGCATGAGTTCGCCGAACGCGGGCTTGACCCGAATGCCATGTCGGTCACCGCGCAGTACGGCTCGGGCATGATGGTCATCGACACGCGCAAGGCCGTGGCGTTCACGCTGCTGTTCGTGCTTGGCGTGATCGCCGCCGTGGCGCTGATCGGACGATACTACTCGCACAAGGAGGTTGCGCCGCTCGAGCACGCCTTCGAGCTGCAGAAGGATTTCGTGGCGGACGCCAGCCACGAGCTCAAGACACCGCTGGCCGTGATCGCCACGCGCATCGACCTCATCGACTTCCGCCGCGCCCACGGCCAGCCCATCGACGGCGTGCTTGACGATCTGCGCGGCGACGTGGACCGCATGAACGCCATCATCACCGACCTGCTGGTGGCCGCGCGCGGGGCGGTCAACGCAGAACCGGTGACGCTCGCCGGTGTGATCGACCAGTCCGTGGAGGCGGTCCGTCCGCTTGCCGACAAGCAGCAGGTGCGGGTCGCGACCCGCATCGACGGGAACCCGTCCCGGTTCGTCGTGCGCGGCAACGCTGTGGGGCTCTCGCGTTGCCTCGTCGCCGTGTTGGACAACGCCATCGCCCATGCGCCGGAAGGTTCCGACGTCACGGTCTCGCTTGGTTACCACCATCACAGTGACGTGGCCATCCGCGTGACCGATCACGGCACCGGCATCGGCGCGGATCCGGAGCGACTGTTCCGCCGCTTCGCCCGGGATGACGATGGTACTGCCCATCAGGGGTACGGTCTGGGTCTGGCGCTCGCCCGCGACGTGGCGAACCGGTATGATGGCACGCTCGACGTGGAATCGACATCCGCCGAAGGTACCACCATGCTCATCACCCTGCCCCTGGCCTAGTGTCCTGCTGCAGAAGTTCGTTGATTATCATTTGGTTCCTTTGGCAAAGGGAGCCGAAAGATACCGCCTGTCTTCTTAGTGGCGGTTAAGCGGGCGCACCGTAGCGTGTAGGACATGAACATCGCAACAATTACGCAATGCCCGGTCTCCACGGGCGGATTCATCGGCGCCATCACCGAATGGCTTGTCGGACTCATGTCGGTGATGGGCTGGCTCGGCACCGGCATCGCCGTGTTTCTGGAGAACCTGTTCCCGCCGATTCCCAGCGAAGTCATCCTGCCGCTTGCCGGCTTCACCGCCGCCCAGGGGCGCATGACGCTGGTCGAGGCCATCGCCGGCGCCACCGCCGGTTCGGTGATCGGCGCGCTGGTGCTGTACGCGATCGCCTACGCCATCGGCGCCGCACGCATGCGCCGCCTGTTCGACTGGATGCCGCTGACCGACGCTTCCGACATCGACAAGGCCAACGACTGGTTCGCGCGTTATGGGCTGGCCTCCGTGCTCATCGGCCGTGTGATTCCGATTGTGCGGTCGCTGATCTCCATTCCGGCCGGCATCGCCCGTACGAATCTGGCGAAGTTCACACTGCTGACCGCGCTGGGATCGGCCGTTTGGAATACGATTCTCGTGATGGCCGGGTATCTGCTCGGCGCCCAGTGGTGTTCGATCCTCGGGTTCCTCGACAAATTCCAGTACGTCGTCGCCGCGATCGTGGTGGCGCTGGTGGTCTGGTACGTGGTGGTCAAGGTCCGGGCCCATATGGCCACGGCCGACGAGTGACATGGTAATGGGGAGAACGGATGATGCGGCTGGAGGCGGAAGGGTATGCGCGACAGATTCGTCATGGGTCTGGTGGTCTGTCTCACTAATAATTGAGGGTTTCAGATTCTGCCTCTCACCCAGTCAGCTTCGCTGCCAGCCCCCTCATAGGGGCAATACCACTCAGGCAATTACGAGACAGGCACTATGGTGCGCCCGCGTTGGATGGTCCCAAGAGGATTCAGCCAGCAGTCGGTCTCGACTTGCTGAGCTCGCGGATGCGGTCGATGAAGGCCGTGACGGCGGGGGAGGGGTCCCGTGGGTAGAGCAGGCCGTAGTCGAGGCCGATGGGTTCGGGCCAATCGACCGGCACATTGATGAGCTGCGGATGGACGTCGTCCCACATCGGCTTCGAGATGAGCAGATCGCCGGACTGTGCGCATTCGTTGAACGTATCGAGGTCATAGTGGTCGATGTCCACGAGTTCGATGGCGGGATGCCGTTCCAGTAGATCCCGCGCCCGGTCGTTGCCGCCGTGATGCCGACTGAGTAGGTGAAGGCGGGTGCCTTCAAGGTCCGGCAACGATACGAATGGCCTGCGGGCGAGTGCGTGGTCTCGCGGCACCGCCACGCATAATGGCTCCCGATCGAGTGTGAGCGTGCCGCAGACATCGCCCCAATAGGCGGCGTCGAAGGCGGTGGCGATCATGTCTACGGATTCGCCGAGATGGGTGATGAGACTGTCGATGGTTTCGGTATCATCCGGCATCGAAACCAGTTCCAGGCGGATCTGCGGGTGACGGCCGGCATCCCGTTGCCACAGGTCCAGGATGCGACGGCCGAATCGCAGTATGGAGACGCCCAGACGGACGGGCGTGGCGTCTGAGGTCGCGCGGCGTTGCGCCTTGCGGATCATCTCGCGGCATTGGCGTCGGATCATGATGGCGTCTTCGATGAAATCCGCCCCGGTCTCGGTCGGCGTCACGCCGCTGCGCGAACGGGCGAACAACGTGAGACCGTAATCCCGTTCGAACGTGTTGATCTGTTTGGCCAGTGCGGGAGTGGACATGTTCAGCCGTCGTGCCGCATGCGCGAAACTGCCCGTCTCCGCCGCCGCGATGACGGCGTCCAGTCGTTTGTCGTACATTGCCGATGACCTGACCTATGCCTTGGTGTTCCTGGTATAAACCTGTGGTTTATACACCATAAACCACAATCATTAATACAGTACGATATCGCAAGCTTTATCCATCGTATACTGTCGCAGGCAATAACTCATGGTATATGAATGGAGGGGTAACAAGTGCAGTCGTCTACGCGGTATTCGTCCGTCCCGACCACGGCCGCGGCGGCCATCGCCTCGTTCCTGGTCGGTATGGACGTGCTCATCGTCAACGTGGCGTTGCCGACCATCACGGCCGAACTGGGCGGTGACATGGCCACCCAACAATGGGTGGTCGATGGATACAGCCTGCTGTTCGCCGCGCTGCTGCTGTTCGCGGGCAATCTCGCCGACCGCTGGGGAGCCAAGCGTGTGTTCGCCGCCGGGGCCGTGCTGTTCGCTGCGGCCTCGCTGTTCAGCGCGTTCGCGTGGTCGATGATGGCGTTGGTGGTCGGCCGCTGCCTGCTCGGCGTGGCGTCGGCGTTGATTCTGCCCGCTTCGATGTCCTTGATTAACGAGGCCAATCCGGACCCGAGAAGACGCGCGTGGGCGCTGTCGCTGTGGGGTGCGGGCGGTGCGTCCGCATCGGCGGTGGGTCCGCTGCTCGGCGGTTTGCTGACGCCGATTCACTGAAGTCTGGTGTTCGCGATCAACGTGCCGTTCTGCCTGCTGGTGCTGGCGCTTACACTGCGCATCGCACCGTCGCCGAAACGTATCACGCGGTTCGACTGGGTGGGTCAGGCGCTCGCGTTGGTGGGGTTGACGGTGCTCATCGCCGGCATTATCGAGGTGGGGGCGTTGGGTGTCGCTTCGCCCGTCGCGCTCGGTCTGCTGGTCGCCGGCGTGGCTGGGCTGGTGCTGTTCGTGTTCTCGCAGTCGAAGGTCGCCGTGCCGATGATGCCGCTTGGACTGTTCCGGGTGCGCGGCATGCAGGTCGCGCTCATGATCGGTTTCGTCATGATCTTCAACTGGTACGGGATGGTGTTCATCTGCACGATGTTCCTGCAGAACGAGCTGCATATGGGCGCATTCGCGGCCGGACTGGTGTTCGTGCCGTCCGCGTTCGTGACGATACTCGGCAATCTCATCGGCGGGCAGATCATCAACGCGCGTGGCTCGAAATTCTCGATCACATTGGGCTTGGGTATCATGATCGTCGGCTTCCTCATCGAATTCGTGACCCCGGTGCCGATTCCGGTGTGGTTGATTGCGACCGGGCTGAGCGTCGTCGGATTCGGTGCGGCCATCACCACCCCGGCCGCCGCAGGTGTGGTACTGAAAAGCGTGGATTCGGCGCAGGCGGGCATCGCATCCGCCATGTTCAACACGTTCCGTCAGGTCGGCGGCGCATGCGGCGTGGCCGTGTTCGGCGTCGTGGCTACGTTCCTGCCCTCGCTCACATTCGCGTTGAGGGCCGTCTTCCTCGTTTCCGCCGTATTGCTTATATTTGTTTTGTCTTATGAGCTGGTGCGCTGGAATGATGGGGATGGGCGGATGATCGTCGCATAGTGCCTGGGTAAGGCGGAATCCATATCGTAAGCAATCCTGTTGCCGTTGTCAGAGGTCGTCGGATTCGTCATTTGCCGTGAAAGATTGCACGATATGGCTTGGGCTGACGCAGTATTCCGGGAAATGCTCGATCAGCTCGGCATCGGATGTAATGACGCAGTCCGCATCGGCCTGCCGTGCGGCCGCGATGATGAGATCGTCCTCGAAATCGTCATGCTTGGGGCGCAAGGCGAGGGCGTCATCGCAGGTCTGCTGGTCGATTGGCGCGATGTCGCATAATGCTCGTGCCTGCTCCACACAGCGCCACGGTACATGACGTACCAGCATGTGCAGGGTCTCGTTTTCCAGAGACGATTCTCCCTGCTTGAATTGTCTGCGAACCATCGCCTCGGTTATGTAGGCGATGTCTTTCAACGATGTCGAGGCGCACAGCAATGCCACATCATGGTTCGCGCATGTCTCCAGGGCGCGTCTTGCCTGCTGTGCGTGCCCGTCGCGTTGCAGCAGATGATCCAGCAGTACGTTCGTATCCAGAAGGACACGCTGGGGATTCAGATGCTCCATCAGACGCTCCTTGTCATGTTCAGATAATCATCGAGTTTCTGGTCGTATACATCTGCGCGAATGCCTTGCCGGGTCTGCCCGGCCAGAAGATTTGTGTCTTCGTCGATGACTCCTGCGCGCAGGAGTTCCTCTTGTATGAGTCCTGAAGAGGCGTCGATCATCGTGAGCCTGCGCATCCGGCGCTGCTTGCGGGCCTGTTCCTCCGTCGTCGTTTCCAGACGCGGTACCTGTCTTCTGTCGGCGATATAGCGCCATAGCGAACGTATCACATCGCTGGGGGAGACGCCCTGCTCGCGCAGCACCGTATCGACGTCATCCTTGAGCTTGTCATCGATGCGCACGTTCATTTGTGTCATTGTCATATCGGGCTCCTTCTCAAGCCGTATGTTGCTATACAGTATAGCAGCATACGTTATTCAGGGGCGCGCGGATTCGATTGAGGTCGGTCATTGCGGCTCATGCCGGGGATTTGCTGCCGGCGAGGCGGGCAGTCTGCAAGCGTCCGGAATGTGAACGGAATTATGGACTGTTTGTGGTCGGCGATTAGCGTCGGACGCATGGTCACATGGGATTCGGAACAGTATCTGCGGTTCAACCGTGAGCGCACGCAGCCGTCGCGTGATCTGGCGATGCAGCTGCCGCCCGACGATGGGACGGTCCGGCGCGTGCTCGACATCGGCTGCGGGCCGGGCAACAGCACGGCCGTGCTGCGCGAGCGCTATCCGCACGCCGAAATCCTCGGCGTGGACAGTTCGCCGGAGATGATCGAGGCCGCGCGCAAGGCGCATCCCGATATCGATTTCGCGCTGTGCGACGTGTCCGTGGAGTCCGGGGAGGCCGGAGACATCCTTGGCCTTGCCGATCTGCCGGATGACTTCGACGTGGTGTTCTCCAACGCCTGCATACAATGGGTGCCGGACCACAGCCACCTGATTCCGCGGCTGTTGGGACGCTTGCGTAAGGGCGGCGTCCTGGCCGTGCAGACGCCGATGAACTACGAGGAGCCGATTCACCGCATCATCGGCGAGATCGTCCATTCGCCGGCCTACGCCGACCGGCTTCCGCAGCAACGCGAGTTCTACAACCTCACGCCGCCTGAATACTGGGAACTGCTGCATACGTACGCCGCAACGTTCCGCATGTGGAAGACCACGTACATGCACACGCTTCCCTCGCATGAGGCCATCATGGACTGGTATCGCGGCACCGGTCTGCGCCCATACCTGCAGGCGTTGGCGACCGATGAGGAACGCCGGATGTTCGAGTCGGAGGTATTCGCCCGCGTGCGGGAGGAGTATCCGACCCAATCCGACGGCAGCATTATCTTCCCCTTCCCGCGCTTCTTCTTCACTGCGGTGAAATAGCTGGGGCGTCCGTCTCGACCTGCCCGATGACGTGCGCGGGATTGCCGACCACGATCGCCCCTGCCGGCACGTCATGCGTGACGACCGCAGCCGCGCCGATGATCGCGCCGTCGCCGACCTCGACCCCTTGCAGCACGGTCGCGCCCGCGCCGATCCACGCGCGTTTGCCGATGGCGATTGGTCGGCATACCGTGGTGGCGCGACGGTACGGGTTCTTGAGATGGTTGATGGTGATGAGCTGCACGTTCGGGCCCAGGAACGCATCATCGCCGATGGTGATGCCCCCGAGGTCCATCAACGTGCAGCCCCAGTTGATGAACACGTTGCGGCCGATGGTGATGTTATGGCCGAAATCCGTATAGAACGGCGGGTTGAAGCGGAACGACGGATCCACCGGATGTCCGACGATGCGCTCGAATAGCTCGTGTGCCTCCTCCGGCTCGTGCCAGCCGGTATTGAGCTCGGCGCACAGCCGTTTCGTCGTACCGATGATGGACGCGATCGCCTCGTATTCCGGTTCGTCCGGCGAGACCGGTTCGCCGCCGCGGTCACGGACGAGGATATTCAGGGCATGCGGGATGCCATGATGGTCCGGGGCCTGTTGAAGGTCTGAGGTGTGCTGAAGGCTCGGAGTGCTCCCAAGGCTTGAGGTGTTCGGAAGCGCGGCATCCGGATGATTCGCGTCTGGGCGCGTTCCAGGCGTTCCAGTTGGGCGGGCTGTGGGAGTGGGGAGGGCTTGGATTGTCCCAGTCATATGCGGTTCCTTATATTCACATGAGTGCGGTTCTTGCCTCCCATTGAATCGATATGCAGCTCATGCGTCCAATAGTGTCATGTGCAGCCATGCAATGCCCTGTGGCTATGGCTGGAAAACGGGACGAAACATAAGTCAGCGACGAGGTCGGTTTATGTTTCGTCCCGTTTTGTGGTGGCAAAGTGGGACGAAACGCAAGTCGATGTCGTGCGAAACTTATGTTTCGTCCCGTTCGGGCATGCATCCGGTGCTGAATTCGGCGGCTGTGTCGACGCCGCGATGCATGAGCGCGGTCATGATGTCCGCCAATTCGTCGTCCGGAGCGTCCATATCGCCGCGCACCCATTGCTCGAGTACGGCGCAGATAGCGCCGGCCCAGAATCGGCTGACATAGCGTGGGCCGATTTCGCGGGCCAGAGGACTGCGGTTCATGTTCTGCTGGATTGCGTCGATGATAAGACTTCCATATCCGGCTTCCAACAACAGCCGGTATTGCGGCGCGATGCGGCGGACCTCGCCGAGCGGCGCATCTGGGACTATTGCGCCCGGGTCTGCGAACCGTATCTCAATCAGGCGGACAGTGCTTCCTGATAGGCCTTGGTGGCGGCGGACAGCGCCTCATCGGTGATGCCGAAGGCGCCGAACGTCACGAACGGCTTGATCCAGGTGGCGCTCACGTAGTTGGCCGTGCCCTGGAAGGGGGTGAGCACCTGGTCGATGACGAACTTGTTGGAGCCGTCCGGCTGGTAGGCGGTCTCCGGGGAGCCGGTGGAGACGGCCACGCCGAATTCCTTGCCCTCGAAGGCGTGGCCTTCGGAACCGTATGCCCAGCCGTGCTGCAGCACCTCGTCCTCCCAGCTCTTGAGCAGCGCCGGGGAGGAGAACCAGTACAGCGGGAACTGGAAGACCACGCGGTCCGCTTCTTCGATGGCCTTCTGCTCGGCGGCCACGTCGATCTTGCCGTCCGGGTACAGCGCGTACTCGTCGCGAACGGTCACATTATCCAGTTTGGCGGCGGCCTCGGCTAGCGCCTTGTTGACGTGTGACTGGCCCTTGAGGTCAGGGTGGAACACCAGCACCAGAGTCTTCATGATGTGTATCTCCTTTTCTTGATGATGTTGTCGATGGCCTTCTGCGCCGGCAAATATATGCCGGCTAATTGCCATTCCGCTTACCAGTCTCGCAAATGACGCGCCCATCGGCGTTGCCTCTACGTCGTGGGCGAACGGCGGATGCCTGTTGCGGCTCATTCCAGCGTGCGATAGTCGTTCGCAGCCGGTTGTCCGGCGCCCTTATATAGTTACCTATAGTCATTATCTTTAGTAACTATATGGGGATTGTGATGACTGAAGATATGGATGCCGTCGCGGCAGTCGATGCGCATATGGGTGCACGAGCAGGCGCGCCCGCGAAACTGCCGGCGGAGTGCGTGCGGGTGCTGATGGACGCCTGCTGGAAGGCGAAGACCATCGCCGAACTCATGCCGGAACTGCCGCGCGGAATGAAACCACGATACGTGCACGTCATCGACGCGGTATGGCATATCAACGCCCCACACGGGCAGAGCACGGCCACGGCCCGCGTGGGCGATGTGAGCGCCTTCCTCGGCGTCACCACGCCCAGCGTGACCAAGCTCGTCGGCGAAATGGCCGAACGCGACCTGCTGGTCAAGCATGCGGACGACACCGATCGACGCGCGGTCACGCTCACCCTCACCGAACGGGGGCTGGCCATCCGCAAAGCGTATGTGGCGGACTATCACGCGCACCTGAGCGAACTGCTCGCCGCCATCACTCCGGAGGAATGCGAAACCGTCGCGCGCACGATAGCCAAGGCGCTGACCCTCATGCGTGAGGACGACTGGCAGGTGCCGCGGGGGAAGCAAGAACGGCAAGGAAAGGAAGACAGCGCATCATGAATCAACACCACACAACACAATCATCTATGGCAACGCAGCCGACGCAGCTCACGAACGGCGGCAAACAGCCGGTAGCACCCAAGCTCGTCGTCGCCGTGGTGGCGCTCGCCATCCTGACCTTCCTCGGCATCCTGTCCGAAACCTCGCTCAACATCGCCTACTCCACTCTCATGGAGGAATTCGGCATCGGAGCATCCGTGGTGCAGTGGCTCACCACCGGATACCTTCTGCTCCTGTCCGTGGCCATCCCCAGCTCGCCGTTCATGGTGCGCCGGTTCGCCACCCGCACCCTGTTCGTCGCGGCGGTCGCGATCTTCACCGCCGGCACAGTGATCGGTGCGCTCGCCGTGAACTTCCCGATGCTACTCGCCGCCCGACTCGTCATGGCGCTCGGCACCGGCATCTCACTGCCGTTGATCACCAACATCATTCTGGAGAAGGCGCCGCTCGAACAGCGAGGCGCGATGCTCGGCATCGTCAGCCTCGTCACCTGCGCCGCACCCGCCATCGGCCCGGTGTTCGGTGGCGTGGTGATGGAATGGCTCAACTGGCATTGGATCTTCTATACGATGCTGCCGTTCCTCGTGCTTTCATTCTTCCTCGGCATGGCTTCGGTGCCGGAGATCCGCCATCCCGGCGACGCCGAACACGCCACGATCAGCGTGCCCTCGCTGCTTCTAGTGGCGCTGGGGCTCGCCGGACTCATCGTGGCGGTCAGCTTCTTCGCCGAATGGAACGGCGACTGGCGGTTCTGGGCCACACTCGCAGCATCCGTGATGGTACTCGCCGTGTTCGTGGCCGCGCAGCTGAAGATGACGCATCCGCTCATCGAAGTGCGCGTATTCGGCTACGCCGGCTTCTCCTTGGGCATGCTTATCCTGCTCATGGCCTCCGGTGGCGTGCTGGGGTTGAACTTCCTGCTGCCGATTTTGCTGCAACGCGGTTTCGGCTTCGGCTCACTCGTCGCGGCGCTGATTCTGCTGCCGGGCGCAGTGGTCGGCGCCATCGCCGCGCCTCTGATCGGCGGCGCGCTCAAGAACCACTTCCCGCCGAAATTCATCCTGTGCGGCTTCGTCGGCGTCACGTTGATGGACATCGCGCTCATCGCCGGGCATGCCAACGTGTGGGTGGTCGCCGTCGCGTACGCGCTGTTCATGGCCTCGTCCGGCTTCGTACTCGTACCCGACCAGACGCATGCCTTGAACCAGCTGCCGGCCCGTCTCAACGCCGACGGTTCGGCCGTGCTGAACACTGTCCAGCAGCTGGCCGGCGCGATCGGCACCGCCGTGGCCAGCGCGCTGATCACGGAATTCGCCTCTTCAGCCGCGCGTTCCGGTGCCTCGGCCTCCGACTCGTATCTTCAAGGGTTCGCGTCGAGCATGTGGCCGATCGCCGGCATGGCGGTAGTCGGAGCCGTGATGGCTGCGCTCATGTTCCGCTTCTCCGTCCGCCGCGCCCCGGAACTGACCGAAGTGTGAGCGGCGCGCTCGTCGGCAGTGTCCCTGCAGTGCCTCTGCGCAAGCAGAGCCAACACACTCCGCGTGTCTCGTGCGTCGTCCGACTCATTTATCGTCATCTATAGTCATCATCCCATCTACAGGTGCGATAGCCGCGTTCCTCCGCGCATACGTCCTACGAAGAGAGATAAAGAACACATTCATGTCTCAGAACAACTCTGTTGCCGCACTGGAAACGGCAATAGCACATGAACCCCGCGAGGACGGCTGGAAGTACCGCGTCGCGCTGCTGCTCACAGGCCAGGCCTTCTCGCTGCTGGGCTCCAGCATCGTGCAGTATGCCATCTGGTGGTGGATTGTCATGCAGACCCGCACCGGCTCGGCCATGCTGCTCGCCACGCTGTTCGGCGTGGTGCCGCAGGCCATCGTCTCCATGTTCGGCGGATCGATGGCCGACCGATACAACCGCAAGATGCTCATCATGCTGCCCGACCTCATCATCGCGGGCGTCACGGTGATGCTATCGGTGAGTTTCGCTCTCGGCTGGGCGAACCTGTCGGTGATTTTCGTGGTGCTGTTTATCCGCGCGGTGGGAGGCGGCATTCAGATGCCTGCCGTGCAATCGTTCATCCCCGACGTGACGCCTACGAGCAAGTTGCTGCGTGTCAATTCGATGTATGGCGTAATCGATTCGGCGAACAGGATCGCCGCCCCGGCGCTTGCGGCTGTGCTGGTGAACACGGTACCGCTGTGGTCGATTCTGCTCGTAGATGTGACTACAGCGGTCATCGGCGTCGGGTTCGTTGCGATGATTCGTGTGCCGCGCAAATCGGGCGTGGCGTCTGCGGGCGTCACTTCCTCCGGGCCTGCGACGGCCGGACAGCCGGAAGCTGAGGCGGCGTCCGGTGCACAGGATTCCCAGCCGATTACGGCGGTGCTGTCTTCCACATTCCGGCGCTCGGTGGCCGATCTCAAGGCCGGATTCGCCTATGCGATGGGGCATCCGTATCTGAAGGGCGTGATCTTGGGCGATGCGCTCACCTGCTTCATGTCCGTCGCGCCGATGAACCTCACCTTACTGCTCATGACTCGCGAATACGAAGGCATCGATCTGAACCTCGGATTCGTCAACCTCACCACCGCGTCCGACAAGCTCGCCGCCAACGAGCTCGGATTGAGCATCGGCATGCTGCTCGGCGGCGCGCTCATGTCCGCGTTCGGCGCGAAACTGCTGCGTGGGGCCCGAGCGCAGATGCTCATGGTGGCGTTCGGCATCGCGATGGTGGGCATCACCGTTATTGGGCTCGGCATCGCGCCGAACCTGCTCGCGTATCTCATCATCGACGTGCTTAACGGCGTCGCCGCGGCCATGTGCGTGGGCCCGATGCGCACGATCATGCAGTCCGAATCCGACGAGTCGATGACCGGCCGCGTCTTCGGCCTCGACAACACGTTCGCCACGTTCGGCATGCCGCTGGGCATGCTCGTCTTCGCGCCGCTCGCCGACGTGATCCCGATTTCCTGGGTGTTCATCGTCGGCGGATTGCTCACTCTGCCCGTCGCTTGGTACGTGCGCATGCTCTCGATGCGGGACACGTCTGCTGTGGCGGGTGCTGCTGGATGAGCGAATGTATGGATGAACGCAACGGTACTTGTGACGGCGGCGAGTCATATAGGAGCGGCGGCTAGGGCCGAAGCCGTCTCGGAAGACGTTAAGAACAGTTGCCGGGACGTCCCTATGGGGTCTTGCGCGCCTTGAAGGACGACATGGCGTCGGAGATGGATGTCTGATTGGATTGCGGAGGGAAATGAGGATTCCTCCGATTGCGGTGTGTGGAAGGCCGCGCGTCGATACGTTTGATGCGTGCTGGGCGAATCGGCATGGCTGTGGCCGTTGCCCGGCTGCGGGACGGGCTTTGCGGAACGGGCTTTGCGGGACGCAAATGCGGAATACGCCGATATGCGTTTGCCGCCCTTGGGTCTCTCGGCCGTTTTTCTGGGCGATGGCGGTATTCCGCCGATTCCGTGATTTTGGGCGTGGGACGCAAGTGCATTATTGGTCGAAATGCGCGTGCGTCCCGCAATGGTTTAGGACGCATGTGCAAAAAGGGCGATATTGCATTTGCGTCCCGGCGTGACACCGGCGTGACGCCCGGCGCATCCCGCGTGCCATGTCATGCGCAAAAGGGTTCGGTGCGTGTGGCATAATGCCGGCGTTGGCGATTGCAGGTAACCATGCTGGGACCACGATTGTTTGCTGATGTGGAACGTGCACATGCGGGTGCCATGCGAGGAAGGATTGTCGGATGACGGTTGGTGTGATGGCCGTGGTGGCGATCGCCGCAGTGCTGTATGGATTGGATAAATCATTGGCGCCCGGTGCAGGCATCCTCGCTGTGGCCACGCTCACCTCCGTCATGCCCGCCAAGGAGGCCACCGGCATCACGCTCATCATGGCCATCGTGGCCGACTGGAGCGCCATCTGGGCGTACCGGGGCAACGTGTCGCGCCGCTCGCTCATCCGACTGTTCCCGTTCGTCGCCATCGGCATCGCGGCGGGTGCCGGATTCCTGTTCGTCGCGGACAACACCGTCACCCGTCTGACCATCGGCGTGATTCTGGCGGTGTTCGTCTCGATGTACTTCCTCTCGTTGGCGCGCAAAAGACTTGCCGCGCGCAGCACGGTTGGACGGTCCGGACAGGCCGAGGCGGAACCGTCGAAGGCCGATGAATCGAATGCCGTGAAGCCGGACGGCACGACGACCTTGGATGATTCGGATGCGCGGTCGTCGGCCGTACCCCACACCATGGGCGCGAAATCATTCGCATTGGCCAAGCGCGTGGTGTGCGGTGCGCTCGCCGGCTTCACCACGATGGTGGCCAATGCGGGCGGGCCGATCACCTCCATCTACTTCCTGTCCGAAAACCTGTCGGTCATGCGCTTCCTCGGCACCACCGCATGGTTCTATCTGATCATCAACATGGTCAAGCTGCCGTTCGCCATCGGCCTCAACATGATCACCTGGGCGAACTTCACGGCGATGGCCTGGACGATTCCATTGGTGATCATCGCCGTGCTCTGTGGTCGCTGGGTGGCCCGTCGCGTCAGCCAGTCCGCGTTCAGCGTGCTCGTCTACGCGCTGTCCGTAGTGGCGGTGATTCGCCTGTTCCTGTGACATGTCAGGGCTGTTGAGCATCGTGCGCAATCATAATGCGGCGCTGACCGGTGCGCCAATGGCGCCAGTGATTCCCGTGGGGATGAGCATGTCGATGAACTCCAGTACCGCAGGGTTTACGCCGAGATGCGCCTACCCTGGTGCTTGTCAGGATGCATTACTGACCGATGCGTCATTGATGCCGGTGAGTGCTCGGGGAATTTCCGAATGATTCCTTGATTCCGATGATGGGAGGCCGTGGCATGGAAGCTGGAATGGAGACGAATACGGGACTGGCGCAATGTGGAGCCGGCCCGGCAGTGGAACTTGACGATATTCGAACCGTCGCCAATGTGGGCACGGGCACAATGGGTCACGCCATCGCGCTGCAGTTCGCGCTCGCGGGGTATGCGACGCACCTCGTCGGGCGCAGCGAAGCCTCACTGGACCGCGCGATGACGAACATCCGCGCGGACGCCGGGACATTCGCGGACGCCGGCCTGCTACGTGACGGCGAGAGCGTGGACGACGTGCTCGCGCGCATTACGCCGGTCATCGGCTACGAACAGGGTGTCGCCGACGCCGACTTCGTCATCGAGGCGATTGCCGAGAACCTCGACGTCAAGCGTGAGGCTTGGCGCGAGATCGAGCAGTTCGCGCCCAAGGACGCGATTTTTGCCACGAACACGTCCGGCCTGAGCCCGACCGCCATTGCTTCCGTGCTTGAACGCCCGGAACGGTTCGTGGTCGCGCATTTCTGGAATCCTGCCCACCTCATGCCGCTGGTCGAAGTCGTGCCGGGCGCGCACACCGACCCGCAGGTACTCGACACGACCGCTGAACTGATGCGGCGCATTGGCAAGAAACCGGCAAAACTTAACAAGGAGTCGCTCGGCTTTATCGGCAACCGGTTGCAGATGGCCGTTCTGCGCGAGGAGTTCCACATCATTCAGGAGGGCATCGCCGACGCCGCCACCGTCGATGATGTGATGAAGTACAGCCTCGGACGGCGTTGGAACCTCGTGGGACCGGTCGCCAGCATCGATCTGGGCGGCCTCGACGTGTTCTACAACATCAGCACCTACCTGTTCGACGACATGGACAACGGTACTGGCCCGAGCCCGCTGCTCGCCGAGAAGGTCAAGGCCGGCGACCTTGGCGCGAAAACCGGCCGAGGCTTCTTCTCATGGCAGGGCGAGGCCGGCAAGCGTATTATCGAGCAGCGTGACGCGGCCTTGCTTCAGGCCCTGAAGGACGACACCGCCGAGGAGAAGTAAGCATGGGATTGGATGCAGTGGTCAGATGCCGATGCTGGGAGGATGGACTGTGCTCCGAGCCACCTGTACCTCGTGATGATGTGTACATTGATGAGGACGGTTACATATCCAGCCGGACGTTGGACAAGGCATGGCATGAGTTGAATTATGACGAATTCATTAAACGATATGATTCATTAGACCGTTCCTTCGACGAATGGCGTCAACATGCATGTGTTCACGAGGACATGGAGATTTGCGACGAACGGATTGGCAACTGGTCTGGCGTAGGAGAGCTGAGATATCTTATCGAACGAGCCGGTAGGCGCCGGCCGTTTCCGATCCTGTCTCATATGATTCCTGACGGCAATGGAGGCCAGTTCCCCGCCCGCCTCGCATCGGCCGCCTTGGAGGAGCTCGATGTGTTCGTCCAGGTCATTGCCGGATTCAACAAAAGCTGGTTGGTGAACGTCACATCCGGCGAACAGCCGACCGTTGCTTATCCACATGAATGGAAAATCGAAATGGACGAGCGGGAAAGTCTCGCTTCGTGCAAAGTGGTCGTACCGGATCGGGATGGGATTCGGCATGAATTCCGAAGATTTCGTCAAGAGCCGCTTCGAGACGAGGAGATAACCGGCGAAACCGAATACGAGCGACGCAAGCGCCGGGAGTGGGGATGGGGTGATTGGCCTGTGCGCCTCATCGATTTGGACACAGGCGATACCGCAATCATTGCAGCGTCGCTAGATGTCGATTTCGCGGGCAAGCCCGCTGAATACCGTTTCGAGGAGCACCGGGCGCCGTATATGAGTGAGGACGGCACCTATTGGCGGGCGGAAGTGCTGCGCAGATTGTTGAAGGCGTCATTGGAAACGGGCAATCCCATCCAATGGTGCTAGTGGATGCTAACCCGCATATGTGGCGATAAACAGTTTCGGAAGGTAAGTCGATGTTCAGCATGGATGCGTACGAAGAGCTTCGATTCGACAACTATGTGTATGACATGCTTTTTGAGGGGGAGCGTGAGACGGAGGCTTCGGAAACCCGGTTCAGTCCCAAGGAGACGTATGGCTTCCATGCGTGCTGTACTTCTGTGAGAACCCCTCGTATCGCAGATGCATTCGAGATAGTATCGTTGCAGATGGAACGATGGGAGTGCGCAATGAACGCGGAGAATACATTCACCATGATGGGTATCACCACGCAATGGGATGACGACACCATTGTCATCAGCGAAGACGGCTATCCTCGCAAAGCAGTGCTGAACAATGATGGGAAGATTCTTTCCTCCACGTTCGGAGTTGAAGGGGAATCGTTCCTCCATCACTGGTTCATGCGGGTGAAGCCTACCGTGGATGGGCTACGTTCCATTGATCGCGAATACGCCAATGCCTGAGATTTTCAGCTTCGCTGGTTATTCCATCTATTTCACGGCGCTTGACCGAGACCATGGCGTGCACGTTCATATTGCGCAGGGCTCACGTCATGATCTTGCGCGTTTTGTGCTGAATTCCGATGGGACGGTCTCCCTCGCCCACAACAAAGGCGGAATCCCGGCAAAGAGCATTCGCCGGCTTCAGTTCTTCCTCACCGCCAACTATCAGGATGTTCTCGTTGCATGGCGGTTGTTTTTCGGTCCCGACTGCCATTTTGACCGCTGAGAAATGACGATAACAAGGTAAAGCCCATTGCGGGAACCATCGCCAGGGGTCTTCTCGATGGCTCCCGCAGCGGGGAGATTGGCGACTGAATACGAGGCGATGGTATTGGTTAGATTGTCGCAACGTTGTTTGAGTTCGATGAATAACGTTGTTACCAGTCGCTGGTATATCTTCACTCGCCAGAGATGAAGAATGATGCAAATCTTCTCTTGCGGAAAGTGAAGATTGAGGTTGGTCTTTTCGCTCCGGTTATGCGCGGGTGCTTTCGGTGCGCTCGTTGGGCTTGGATGTCTGGCTTTCGCCAGCGCAAGTACCGGCGCCAGTACCAGTGCTCGCGTCCCGCGGCGCGATGCGGGGGAGGAGTTCCTCGGACATGAATTGGCCGATTTCGGTGGGGGCAATGAGGTCGGGCTTGTTGAGCACGGTGCGGAACAGGCCGATGATGCCGGACAGATAGAAGTGCTTGAGCAGCTCCAGACGGCGGCGTTCCTGAGGATCGTCGATGTCCTCGATGTTCGGTGTGTTCGGGAAGAAAATCGGCTGGATGTATGGCCAGACGCTGTTTTCGGCGCGCTCTATGAACTTTGGGTCACCGTGCGGCCCGAGCAGCACCTTGCCATAGTGGAACAGTGCCGCGGGCATCTGAAGAAGCTCTGGGGTGATGTTCAGCGTGCCATTGTGCAGCGACGCATCAAGCATCGCGTCGCGCTGGGCGATGAGGTCGTTCTCGATCTGGTCGCGCACGTCGCGCACCGAGGAGAAGTACAGGTAGAACGTGGCCCGGTTGTAGCCGGCCAGGTCGGTGATCTGTTTGACGCTGATCTTCTCGATGGGCTTCTCCTCATAGAGCTTCCAAAACGCGTCCTTGATGTTGCGGATGGTCTGACCGGTCAGTTCCGGGTTCTTCTTAGCCATGGTCTCGCTCCTTGGTGAATGCTGATTGGCGGTTCGCTGTATTCGCTGCAATCACTCGATAGGTTCGCCGAAATTGTCGATTGATGATTGATGTTGGATTCATTATCTTGTTATCCGACGACATAGTGTCGAGTGATTAACGAGAGGAACCAACCACCATGTCATTCCTAGAATTCCATGACGTCGTGCGCCAATACGGTAGCGGCGAGTCGGCTGTTCTGGCGCTCAACCACGCCACCTTCGACATCGAACAAGGCGAGCTTGCCATCATCCTCGGCGCATCCGGCGCCGGCAAATCCACTACGCTCAACATCCTCGGCGGCATGGACCGTGCGACTTCGGGCACCGTCACCATCGATGGCAAGGACATCGTCAAGGCCAGCGAGGCGGAACTCACCGACTACCGCCGGTTCGACGTCGGGTTCGTCTTCCAGTTCTACAACCTCGTACCCAACCTCACCGCACTTGAAAACGTGGAGCTCGCCTCGCAGATCTGCCCCGATGCGCTCGATGCCCGCGAGACCTTGGAGAAAGTCGGCCTCGGCGACCGCCTCGGTAACTTCCCTGCGCAGCTTTCCGGCGGCGAGCAGCAGCGCGTCGCCATCGCCCGCGCGCTCGCCAAGAACCCGAAGCTGCTGCTGTGCGACGAGCCGACCGGCGCGCTCGACTACAACACCGGCAAGCAGATCCTCCAGCTGCTGCAGGACGCCTGCCGCGACCGCGGCATCACCGTGGCCCTCGTCACGCACAACTCCGCGCTCGCGCCGATGGGCGATCGCCTGATTCGCTTCCGCTCCGGCAAGGTCACCGAAATCACGACGAACGCCAACCCGACGCCCATCGCGGACATCGAATGGTAAAGGGGTGAGCGGTATGGCACATGCACAGCAGCACGCTGCATCACGACGGTCCGCGGGCCGTACACGCGTAAAACGCACCGCGCTCTACAAGGACGCGTGGCGGTCCGTCGCCTCCAACGGTAAGCGATTCGCCGCGATCGTGGTCATCGTCGCCGTGGGTGTGATGATGATGGGCGCGCTTTCCTCCATCAGCAACGATTTGCGCGGCGGTCTCGACGATTTCTTTGACAGGACTGACATGCACGACCTGAGCATCGTCTCCACCTACGGTTTCGACGATGACGACATCAAGGCCCTGTCTGAAGTGGAAGGCGTGGGCGCGGTCGCCGGCCAGCGGTCGGCCAGCGCATACACCAGGATCGACGGCAAGCAGTCGTCCGCCACCGTGACCGAGCTGAACGACCAAGGTCTCGATGAGCCGTACCTGACCGACGGCCGTCTGCCGGAGAAGGCTCACGAGATCGCCGTCACCGAACAATATCTGACCGACAGCGGCAAGGCAATCGGTGACTCGTTGACGTTCACGCTGGACGAATCCACGTCCGTGACGCAGTTGATTTCTGGGGCGTCGTCCGCTGATTCATCGTCTGCTGATTCGTCCGAAGAGTCGAGCGAATCCGATTCAGGCACGTTCGCGACCGGCGAGTACACCATCGTCGGCACTGTCATCGACCCGAACGACATCGTCAACCCGTCCGGTCCGATGGCGCTGATTTCCGGCGCCAAAACCGTCTACCCGCTGTTCGTCTCGCCCGAAGCCGTGGCCAAGACGGACGCGCCGTACACGTCCGCGCTCGTCAGCGTGGACGGTGCCGCCGACCTCAACACGTACGGTGACGATTATCTGGCGCTGGTTGAACGGGCCCAGACCGGTATCGAGAAGATCCAATCAAGCCGCGAACAGGCCCGCACCGACGCCATCAAGGATGCCGTGCGTGAGCCGGTCGAGAGCAAACTAGACGAACAGAAAGCCGCCATCGCCGCCTTGCCCGATGGCAATCCGATGAAAACCGCAGCTGAGCAGAAGATCGCCGACGCCGAATCCCAGCTGGAATCGAAGCTCGACGCCCTGCCGGACGCCACATGGATCATCCGCGACCGCAGTGCCTTGACCAGTTATGAGGACGTCAAGACCGAAGGTGAGATGATCTCCCGTCTCGGCAAGCTGTTCCCGATCCTGTTCCTCGTCATCGCGATTCTCGTGAGCCTGACCGCCGTGGCGCGCATGGTGGAGGAGGACCGTCAGCTCATCGGCACGTACAAGGCCCTCGGCTACACGCGCGGCGAGACGATGCTCAAATACCTCATTTACTCGTCTGCGGCGGTGCTCGCGGGAGGTGTGGTCGGCGACCTCATCGGCCTGGCCGGTCTGCCGTTCGTGTTCACCAAGCGCATGCTGCACATCCTTTATGTGATCCCGACATATCCGCTCATCATCGACTGGCGTATCGGCATCGGTGGCATCCTGCTGTTCCTCGTGCTCATCACCGGCAGTGCGATGGCCGTGTGCGCGGGCTCGCTGCGCTTGCAGCCGGCAGAACTGCTGCGCCCGAAGGCGCCGAAGGCCGGCAAGACCATCGTGCTGCAGCGCATCGGATTCATCTGGAACCATCTGAGCTTCCTCGGCAAGGTGACCGCGCGCAACCTGTTCCGCTACAAGTCCCGTGCGCTCATGGTCATCGTCGGCGTACTCGGATGCACTGCGCTGATGACCGCCGGTTTCGGCATGGCGTCCTCCGCGATGACGATGATGCCCCGACAGTTCGGTGAAATCGCCACCTATGACGTGATGGCCGTGACCAAGCCAGCCGACCACGAGAAGGCGCAGAAGGCGCTGGACGGCGACAATGCGGTGGAGTCATCGGTCCCGTTGCATC
Source organism: Bifidobacterium sp. UTBIF-68 (assembly GCF_006408855.1). Lineage (NCBI taxonomy): Bacteria > Bacillati > Actinomycetota > Actinomycetes > Bifidobacteriales > Bifidobacteriaceae > Bifidobacterium > Bifidobacterium sp. UTBIF-68. The sequence continues at coordinate 85,804 of NZ_JFAN01000008.1, forward strand.
TGGAGAGCGCGACGCTGTCCGCGGGCGGTGCCGAGGACGGCAAGCTGACCGTGCAGCTCATGGTCATCCCGGACGGCGAGTCGCTCGACGGCTACCTTGACCTGCATACGACGGACGGCCAGGCCATCGCGCTGGACGAGGGGAGCGAGGCGGCTGCGGTCATCACGGCCAACGCCGCGAAGACCTTCGGTCTTGACGCCGGCGGCACGGTCGAAATCGCCGATGCGATGATGGACACCGCCCAAGTGAAGGTCACTGGCGTGGCCCAGTACTACACCGGCAACATCGTGGTCATGTCCGAAGCCGCCTACCGGGCCGCGTTCGACGTGGACGATGATGCGGACCTCGCGCTCAACGCCGACCTCATCAAGGTGAAGGGCGACGACGACGCGCAGATCGCGTTCGCCGACGACCTGGCCGAGCAGGACGAATACCTGACGGTGGTGAGCACCGCGAAGCAGACGCGCGACTTCACCAAGAGCTTCCTCATCTTCTTCGTGATGATCGGCTTCATCGTGGTCATGGCGGCGATCCTCGCGGTGGTGGTGCTCTACACGCTCGCCTCCACGAACATCTCCGAGCGCGAACGTGAGCTCGCCACCATCAAGGTGCTCGGCTTCCGCAAGAAGGAGGTGCATGGCTACGTCAACAAGGAGATGCTGTTGCTGGCCGTCATCGGTATCGCCATTGGCCTGCCATGTGGTCGCGGTCTGCTTGGATTCCTGCTGGGCCAGCTCGACCTGCCCGGCATGAATATCGTGCCGCATGTGGCCTGGTACTGCTACGCGCTCGCCGCGCTGCTGGCGTTCGGTTTCACGGTGATCGTGGAGAAGGCCACGAACAAGTCGCTCGACCGCATCGACATGGTCGGCGCCCTGAAAAGCCCCGAGTGATGTTGTTGCGGTGAGATGCTGCATGGCTGTAAGCGCTGGGCAGCTCGGCTGCGCGGTCGTGTGACTGTGTGTGACTGGCGGCTGCTCTAATAAGCGGTTGCTTGGATGAGCAGCGCATCTGGAGGCTCTCCTGTGATGGACCGCATCTGGCAATTGGCTGAACTGAAGTACTTCAGGTTCGCAATTGTCAGGTGCGGTTTCATGTTTGCTTGTGTGCAGTACCGCTGTTCGTGATGTTGTGATGAGTCCGTCTCGAGTGCGATGTTGCCGCCTCGGATGCGGCGCGGTGGCTTGAATTGAGGTCCGGCGGCTTGCGGAGTGGTTTTGGCGGGTGTTGTGTGGTCCGGTGTGGAACATGCGCAGTGGAACATGCGTGGGACGATGCGCGCAATAGGGCGTTTTTGCAGTTCCGTCCCACTCGGTTCCGAAAGGGTGGATTATAGGGGTAGGTAAAAACGGCCTGTTCTGTGGTTTTTATGGTTGCCGTTGTGAGATAAGTATCCTCGCAGGTTCCGCATGGTCAAGGGGTGGGTGAACGAGGCTAACGTTCTGTCATGGTAACAGTCGAATGCTCGCTGCACGCCGATGCCCCTATCCGTGCGCTCTGCATCTCGTCCCTGCCGTTCCTTACTGCTCCTTCAGCGAGTGCACGAGCTGGGAGACGGTCCGGGGAACAGGGGATTGACTAATCCAATCGGGGTCAAAGGTCTTGGATTCAAGCATCCCCTGCACCGAACTGAGCATACCCAGGATGCCGCTGGCGGCGAATTCCGCTGTGATGCGTTGCACGGGGCTCAGCGATTCCGGCGGGACGCCGATCGAGGATAGCCAGATGTCTATGACGAAACTCTTGAGCTGCCGTACCAGCCCGGCCGAACCATGTGGCCCGGCGATCAGTATGAGCTTGTGAATGCAGTCGAGATACTCGGGGTCGGTGAGGCGCTTGCCATAGTCGCTGATGGCATCCACATCATCCGGTTGGCGAATGAGATGGACGATGAATGCGGCGACGTTCGATTTCGCATACAGTGCGGCGATGGCGTCGTCGGCCAGCTCCGGGATTGACGTGTAATGGTAGTAGAAGGCGCTGCGATTCAGTCCGCTCTCTCGAGTGATGTCGCTGACGGTGATCTGTGCATATGATTTCACCTCCATCAATCGCCAGAACGTCTGCTGCATCTTCTCGGGCGCGCCTTGCTCGTCCGCTTTCGGTCGTCCCATATTCAATCTCCTCGTCTTATTCATCGATGGACGCCACCTTCGCCGGCCATAATCGGCGCTGTGTCGCCGTCATCAATGACCTGTCCTCTATAACCCAACATCATATCGAGTTATGGGGATTTATATTCCACAGCGTGTTGGGTATTCTCGTCGTTCGGTTGGGTTCGTTGTGAATCCGCGAACGAGAGGAACCTATGATGGAATCGTTGCAAAAGCGAGCGAAATACGGTCTGCCGCTGATAGTGATCATCGCCGTCTCCTGCCTGATGGCGCTGATGTTCTACCCGATGATGAACGCGCAGATCAGGGAGCTGCCGGTCGCCATCCTGTCGCTGGACGAAGGTGCGACCACCGCCCAAGGGGAGGTCAATGTGGGCGATGCGATGGTCAAGAAGCTGACCGGAGCCTCGGATGGTGCCTCATCGTCCGACAGTGCCGACGAACAGCCGATGGTCTGGACCGAGGTCGATTCTCAGGGCGATCTCGACAAGGCCTTCGCCGATCATGACTACTACGCCGCAATCGTGATTCCGAAGGACTTCACTGCCAAGCAGATGGCCGTAAAGCAGGCGGCGGCCAAGGCTCAGATCGAGTCCGCCACGGCGCTTGCGCAGACCATGACCAAGGCGCAGGCCGAAGCGGCGGGGCAGGGGCTGACCGGAGCCGCCGCACAGCAGTATGTGCAGGCAGCGATGCAGAAGGCCATCGCCGCTCAGTCCGGCGATACGGCCGGTGCCGCCGGTTCCGCGTCCGCCGGTACCACCGCTTCCAATGCATCCGGCACATCCGCTTCGGCCGACGACGAGAACGCCCCGTCCGTCACCCTTACCATCGACAACTCGAAGAGCCCGCTCGTCGCCAGCCTGCTCAAGCAGAGCGTGCCGGCTATGCTTTCCCAGAGCGGCGCGAAGGTGGAGGTCAAGACGATCAACGCCGGCGACGTCAAGTCCAACAGCAGTCTGCCCACCGCGGCGATGATGGGGCAGAACGTGCTCATCATGCCCACGTATATGATGTCGCTGATCGTCGCCGTGCTCACCGTGATGCAGCTCGGCCGCAAGCGTTATGATTCCAAGCCGCAACGTTGGGTGTCCTTCGGCGTGCAGTTGTGCGCCGCGCTCGTCTGGTCGCTGTGCATCGCGCTTGGTGCGTGCTGCATCTTCGCCATGTTGGGCTCCGGTTGGCCGCCGGCCTCGATGATTGGGTTCCTGTGGCTCGCCAGCTTCGCCGTCATGTCGGTGATGCTCGCGCTGATGAACATCGCGATACCGCTCGGCGTGCTCTGCGGCGTCCTTGGTCTCGGCCTCGGCATGACCAGCGGTCTGTTCCCATACGAGCTGCTGCCCGGTTTCTGGCGTGACTGGGTCTACGGCTGGGTACCGCAGCGCTATATCGGCGACGGTGTGCGCGCGGTGCTCTACAGTGGCGACGGCTGGTGGAACGCCGCATCCGAACCGCTGATGGTCGTGGTGTGCGTCGGTCTGGTGGTGTTCATCGTTGCCGGACTGCTGCCGCTCGGCAAGCGCGGGCGCGACTGATGCGGGGCGCTCCCTGTCCGTGGCGTGCCGTGTGTCGGTTACTCGTTGGCTATCGTCCTTCATCCACGAACTCGAGGATGTCGCCGGGCTGGCAATCCAGCACCTTGCAGATCTGATCGAGCGTGGAGAACCGAATCGCCTTGGCGCGGCCGTTCTTCAGAATCGATACGTTGGCTGGCGTGATATTGATGCGATCGGCTAGCTCGCCCACGCCCATCTTGCGCTTGGCCAGCATCACGTCGAGATTGATGCGGATCGCCATTCAGATCACCGCCTCAAGCTCGTTGCGCTGTGCGATGGCGGCGCTGAGCAGCGAGCGCATCACCAGCATCAGCAGAATGAACGCGGCGATGAGCAGCAGCGCCACCAGACATGCCAGACCGACCGCCGGCATGGTCATCGAGGCGTTGAAGCAGTCGCCGCTGGTTGGGTCGCAGTACTGGAAGTCGGCGAACAGACCGAACAGCAGCACGAACAGCACGAGCGCTCCCTCGGCCGCCGCGCAGACGATGATGGCATTCGTCCACCACACCGCCTTGCCGGAGAACACGTCGCGGCGTTTGACCAGATCCAGAAGCCTCCATAGGGGGATCAACGCCACTTCGAAACATGCGACCCCCAAAATTCCGACGATGGTGTACGGCCAGCGGGCCGGCGCGGTCTCGGGATACAGCGCGACCACGTCGCCGGCCATCACATAGATGACGTATTGCCCCCACAGACATATCAGCTCGAAGAGCACGATGAACCCCTTGAGCACCGCGATTGCCGTGGGGTGATACTCCTGCCACATCGCGGTGTCTTCGGCGGAGTTCTCGACGTCGCCGCCCGGGACTGCCGGCCCCCCTGTCCGCGACCCGGTTGGATGGTCTGAATTGTTGGGATGGTTGGGATGACTCAGCGCGCCCATGATGACCGCCCTTTCCTGATGGTGCTTGTACTGCTGCGTTTCTTGGCTGTGCCCGTGCCGCCGTGCGTGTGTTGCCGTGCTTTTCCTGCCGAACCGACCCATCCGTGGGTTCGATTGTATTTCAATACTATTATATCGAAATTCGATATGTCAAGCAGGGTTTGAGTAGTTCGGGCGGAATCATGAAAGGGTTGCGGTGCTGGCGTGGATCTGATACGCGGATCTGATGCGCAGGCGTGGCGTGGCGGGCTTTTGCCGTGGCCTGTCTCGCCGGATCACTCCCAAACGTCAAGCTTGCGGCGCTTGAAGTAGTATTCACGGTCCTGTTCGCCGATGGGGCGTACCACCTGGCAGGGCGCGCCGTAGGCGACCGAGTCCGCGGGGATGTCGTGGGTGACGACCGAGCCGGCGCCAATCACGGTGTTGTCGCCGATGGTGACGCCTGGCAGGATGGTCACATTCGCGCCGACCCATACGTTGCGCCCGATGACGACGGGAATCGCATACACGTAATGATGTTCGCGCAGGATGGGCAGCACCGGGTGGCCGGCGGTGGCGATGACCACGTTCGGGCCGAACATGCACCAGTCGCCAATGGTGATGTCTCCGTCATCCACGCAAGTGAAATTCGTGTTGCAGTAGACGCCCTTACCCATGCGTACGTGATGGAATCCCCAGTTGGCGTGCGCCGGCGTCTCCACATGGCAGCCCTCGCCGATTTCGGCGAACATCTCCTTGAGCAGCCGTTGCTTGCCGGCCTGGTCGGTGGGATGGGTCTGGTTGAACTCCCAGAGCTTCTCCTGATACTCGAGCTGATCGCCCATAATGCTGGGGTCGTCATAGTGGTAGGGGAGTTGTTCGCTGCGGCGTGCTGCATTGTCCATCATGATCACGGTCCTTTGCTTAGTCCCATGTACTTCCAGTAATGGTTACGTTGCCATCCTAGCTGCTGCAGGGGGTTTGCCGCGATGCCTGGTTCTTATCTAGGCTTAACGGGCTGTATGTTCGCGTCTTGACGAGAGCGCCGCGCACATACGGTCTGTTGAGAGGCGCGGAATGGCTGCATGTTCGCGTCTCGACGTGAGCGCCGCGCACATACAGCCTATTGGAAGGCCGGAAAGGACCGTAAGTTCGCGACTATGCCGTCGAGACGCGAACATACAGCCTCTGCCGGTCGGGTGCAGGCTCGAAGCCCCGTTGCTCGAGGCGCATTGCAGGCCGCTACAGTTCGCGTCCGGTCACATCGGTTGCGTGCTCATACCGCGCATTCATGCCGACCGTGGGGACTCGTGCATCGATGAGCTTGCGTATGAGCGGAGCCCGTTGGGCCGCTTCCTGATAATTCGTGCGGATGATCGCAGTCACTCCGGCTCGTCTCAGCGCATCCTCGCGATCTCGTTCTGCCTGGACCACGGTATGCACGTTGTTGCCGTTGGTCATTGCCGGATCGGTGTATTTTGCCGCGCCATCGTATTCCAGCACGATGATGCGCCCATCCTCCGTGTGCCATATGAAATCCACACGGTACTTCATCCAGGAGGAATCGGTGTCGGTGAATACATGCTGGAGTTGCGGCGTAGCGAATCCCTCTTCGATGATCACCGCCCTGCAGAATGATTCGCCGCCGTTTTCGCTCAGCGGATTCGCATAATGGAGCAGTCGCATGACGCTGCCGCAATCCATGCGCATTCCGTCGCAGATGTCTAATACCTCCTGCGCTGTGACCAGATGGTTGCGCATCGCCGAGTCGAACATCGGGAGGGTTTGGACAAAAGGATATCGGGTTGCGCAATCGACCAAGGTCCTCGCTGGTGAGGTTATGCGGACCATGTCGGTGATGTCGTGTTGTCTGACACCGGGTATTGCGGTCTGCGTCATCCCCGTGGATGCTGGGTCTTGCGTCCCGCATGATTCCAAGGTTAATGAGCCTTGCATCAATTTGCTTCCAAGGCCCTTGTTATGCCGATATTGCAGCACCGTCGAAACGGGCGGGTTGGTCATGCTGATTCGCTGTAGCTTCCGATATGTTCGCTTGGGGCTGCCGGTGGATGACACAATGAATATGGATCCCGTGTTATGCAGGTTCCAGCCGTATTCGAGATGCAGCATCGCTGCCGCACTGAGACCGGCAAAAACACGGTTCGGGAATTGCCGGGATAGTGTACGGATGATATGCCGCGAGCGTTCAGCGGGATTCAAATTGCCCCAATATGAGGCGCGGGCGTAGACGTTTCGATACGGGCGCACCAGATAACCATTGCGGAGCCGGACGTATGTGGCTTGTCGCAAGGCGTTGGACGTGGGATAGAAGCAGCGTTGGTTGCGTTCGGCGTCGTCGCAGAGCGCATCAAGTTCGATATGTGTTCTCATGCAGCCATGGTTGCTCGAACGTGTGTACCAAGGCAAGCGGATTCGGGGTATGTGGTTCCAGCTTCAGTTTCAGACAGGATAATGTGGATAACTCATAAACTGTTGTGCGGCTTTGCGCATGGTTGTGCAGTTTTGTGTGGTCGGAGCGTATGATGCTCTGCATGGCGCTCGTGCCATGCTGCCGGCAGCGCTGGTTTTTCGGTTTTGGCAGGTGTTCTGAGGCGTACGCTGGGTTGTACGCTGGGGTACTTGACGCCCAACAGGCTGTATGTTCGCATCTTGACGAGAGCGCCGCGCACATACAGCCTGTTGGGAGGCCAGAAAGGACCGTAAGTTCGCGACTATGTCGTCGAGACGCGAACATACGGTCTTCTGCAGTCCGCTGGAGGACAATCCGGAGGACGACCTGGAGGGCAATCGGGAAGGGCGATCTGGAGGACGACCCGGAGGGCAATCGGGAAGGACGACCTGGAGGACGATTCAGAAGGTGACCTGGAGGGCAATCCGGAGGGCGATGTCTCAGGGCGCCATCCGTGATCCCGGGCACTGTTGGCACGCGGTGAACGCGACGGTTCTTGCGCTGTATACCGGTTGTGGCATAATTGCCAAGGCAATTTTGGGCATTGCCCTAGAAGTTTGAATTTGAAAACAGGTGAATAACGTGGCACAGACTACCAACGACATCAAGAACGGTTCTGTTCTGAACCTGGACGGCCAGCTGTGGACTGTCATGAAGTTCCAGCACGTCAAGCCGGGCAAGGGCCCCGCTTTCGTGCGCACCACCATCAAGAACGTGCTCTCCGGCAAGATCGTTGACAAGACCTTCAACGCCGGCATGAAGATCGAATTCGAGACCGTGGACAACCGTACGCTCCAGTACTCCTACGAGGACGGCGACAACTTCGTGTTCATGGACATGGACACCTACGACCAGATCTATGTGCCGCAGGCTCTGGTGGGCGACAAGGCCAAGTTCCTGCTCGAAGGCACCGACTGCATCGTGTCCTTCCACGATGGCACTCCGCTGAACGTCGAACTGCCGGGATCCGTGGTCCTGACTGTCACCCACACTGAGCCGGGCCTGCAGGGCAACCGCTCCAACGCCGGCACGAAGCCGGCCACCGTCGAGACCGGTGCCGAAATCCAGGTGCCGCTGTTCATCAACGAGGGCGACCGCGTCAAGATCAACACCGAAGACGGCTCCTACACCGGCCGCGAGAACTGATTCTTCCCCGATACTGGAGGATTGACAGCAGTATGGCACGTTCCACCGCGCGTAAGAGGGCGTTGAACACCCTGTATGAGGCAGATGAAAAGAGCCAGGACATCCTGTCTCTGCTCGATGAGCGCATCGCCCAGCCAGGCGCCCAGACCCCGCTTCCCGACTACGCCATCGAAATCGTTCGTGGTGTGGCCGAGCACCGTCGTGAAATCGACCGGACCCTGAACGAATGCTCGACGGGTTGGACGGTCAGGCGCATGGGCGTGGTGGATCGCAATATCCTGCGCATCGCCACGTGGGAGATTCTGTTCAACGACGAGGTGCCTGACAAGGTGGCCATCGACGAGGCATTGGCACTGGCCAAGACCCTGTGCGATGATGACGCCCCGGCCTTTATCCACGGACTGCTTTCGGCGGTGTGCACCGCAAGGGACAACGCCGAAATAGCCGCGAACGCGGAAGAAGAGGTCGCCGAGATGGACGATCAGTCGGAAGACGGCACGTCCTCGGAATCCGTCGAAACACTGGACTCCGGTGATTCCTCCAGTCCTTCCGATGCCGTCGACGCTGCAACGCCGTCCGCTGAACCTCAGCAGACGGTGGAATAGTCATTGTGTTACAGCCTCCCCATTGGGGGAGGCTTTTTTATGGGCGGTCCCGATTCCCCGCCAGCAGGAACGGGACCGAATGCAGCAACTCACGCCGTTGCGAGAATGCGGCGTGTGAGTCTTCGCTGGCCTATAACCTTGGTACGAATACCCGAAAGAAGCATAAGGGGGTTTTGGTGAGCCAGAATGAGTCCGGAACCGTCGATATTCCCATGTATGACAAGGACGATGCTGTTCTTGTTTTGGAAGACGGACAGGTATATGTGGGGGAGCCTTACGGCGCCTTGGGCAAGACGACCGGTGAGATCGTCTTCGCCACCGGCATGACCGGATACCAGGAGACGCTCACCGATCCCAGCTACGATCGACAGATCGTCGTTCAGACCTTCCCGCACATCGGGGACACCGGCGTCAATGATGAGGACCCCGAGTCCTCGCGTATCTGGGTCGCCGGCTATGTGGTGCGCGACCCCTCGCCGAATGTGAGCAACTGGCGCGCCGAAGGCAGCCTGGACGATGACCTCAAGAGGAACGGCATCGTTTCGCTGAGCCACATCGACACCCGCAAGCTGGTGCGTCACCTGCGTTCGGCAGGCGTGATGCGCGCCGGCATCTTCTCCGGTGAGGCGCTGGTCGATGGCGGCACAGGCCGTCTTCGCGATGTAGCCGGCCTGCTCGAAGACGTCAAAGCCACTCCGCAGATGCAAGGCCTGAGCTTGTACGACGAGGTCTCCACCAAGGAGATGTACACCATCGAGCCGTGTGGCGAATACGAAGGCAAGGAACCGCTGTACACCGTCGCCGCCGTGGATCTCGGCATCAAGGGCATGACCCCGCACCGTATGGCCGAACGCGGCTGCCGCGTGCATGTGGTCCCCTCCACCACCACCTTCGAACAGATCGAGGCGCTGAACCCCGATGGCGTATTCTTCTCCAACGGCCCGGGCGATCCGGAGCAGGCCGGCCCCGAGATCGAGTTGCTCCGCAAGGTGCTGGACGCCGGATACCCGTTCTTCGGCATCTGCTTCGGCAACCAGCTGCTTGGCCGGGCGCTCGGCTTCGGCACTTATAAGCTCAAGTTCGGTCACCGTGGCATCAACCAGCCGGTCAAGGACGTGACCACCGGCAAGGTCGAGGTCACCGCCCACAACCATGGCTTCGCCGTGGACGCGCCGATCGGCGAGACCGTCAACGCCCCGTTCGAGGATGGCAGGTACGGCAAGGTGTTCGTCAGCCACATCGATCTGAATGACGACGTGGTCGAGGGCCTGCAGTGCGTGGACATCCCCGCGTTCTCCGTCCAGTACCACCCGGAGGCGGCCGCAGGCCCGCACGACGCGGCATACCTGTTCGATCGTTTCTGCGATCTTATGAAGAACAACCCGCGCGACGCTCGCGCCAACGTCAGCAACGTCAACAACGACTCCAAGGAAGGTAAGTGATATGCCGAAGCGCACCGACATCAAATCCGTGATGGTCATCGGCTCCGGCCCGATCGTGATCGGTCAGGCCGCGGAGTTCGATTACTCGGGCACCCAGGCATGCCGCGTCCTGCGTGAGGAAGGCATCCGCGTCATCCTCGTCAACTCGAACCCGGCCACCATCATGACCGATCCCGAGATGGCCGACGCCACCTATATCGAACCGATCGCCACCCCCATTCTCGAGCAGATCATCGCCAAGGAACGCCCTGACGCATTGCTGCCGACCCTGGGCGGCCAGACCGCGCTCAACGCCGCCATGGCCCTTGGCGAGGCGGGGGTGCTCAAGAAGTACAACGTCGAGCTGATCGGTGCCTCCCTCGAGGCCATCGACCGAGGCGAGGACCGAGAGCTCTTCAAGAAGGTCGTGGATGAGGCCGGCGCCGAATCCGCACGCTCCCGCATCGCCCACAGCCTTGAGGAATGCGACCGCATCGCCGAAGAACTCGGCTACCCGCTGGTCGTGCGCCCGAGCTTCACGATGGGTGGTCTCGGCTCTGGCATCGCGCACGATGAGGAGGAGCTGCACCGCATCGCCGGTGCTGGCATCCACTATTCGCCGACCGATGAAGTGCTCATCGAGGAAGGCATCGAAGGCTGGAAGGAATTCGAGCTCGAGCTCATGCGCGACCGCAACGACAACGTAGTGGTCGTCTGCCCGATTGAGAACGTTGACCCGGTCGGCGTGCACACCGGTGACTCCATCACCGTGGCACCCTGCTTCACCCTGACCGATCGCGAATACCAGAAGCTGCGCGACATCGGCATCGCCATCATCCGCGGCGTTGGCGTGGACACCGGCGGCTGCAACATCCAGTTCGCCGTGCACCCCAAGACCGGCCGCATCATCGTCATCGAGATGAATCCGCGCGTCTCCCGTTCCTCCGCGCTGGCGTCCAAGGCCACCGGCTTCCCGATCGCCAAGATCGCCACCAAGTTGGCACTCGGATACACGCTCGACGAGATTCGCAACGACATCACGCAGTCCACGCCGGCCTCCTTCGAGCCGACCATCGACTACGTCGTCACCAAGGTGCCGCGCTTCGCCTTCGAGAAGTTCCCGGGCGCCGACCCGACCCTGACCACTTCGATGAAGTCCGTGGGCGAGGCTATGGCGCTGGCCGGCAACTTCCAGGAGTCCCTGGGCAAGGCCATGCGCTCCATCGACAAGCGCCACATGGGCTTCAACTGGGACGGTGAGCAGCCGTCCGCCGAGGAGGTCGCCGAACTGCTCGAACAGGTCAAGGTGCCGACCGAGCATCGCTATCTGCAGCTCATGCACGCCATCTGGGGCGGCGCCACCATCGAGCAGCTGTATGCGGCCACCAAGATCGACCCGTGGTTCCTGAAGCAGATCATGCTGATCAACGACATGGCCATGACCGTACGCGCGGCCGAGACCCTGACCCCGAAGCTCCTGAAGAAGGCCAAGCTCGCCGGCCTGTCCGATGTGCAGATCGCACATCTGCGCGGCCTTGGCGACGGGGGAGAGAACACCGTCCGCGAGCTGCGCTGGAACTACGGCATCCGTCCGGTCTACAAGACCGTGGACACCTGCGCCGCCGAATTCGATGCGGCCACGCCGTACTACTACTCCTGCTACGCCGACGAGACCGAGTTGCGTCCGCGCGAACGCGAGGCCGTGATCATCCTCGGCTCCGGCCCGAACCGCATCGGCCAGGGCATCGAGTTCGACTACACCTGCGTGCACGCGGTGCAGGAGCTCGGCAAGGACTATGACACGATCATGGTCAACTGCAACCCGGAGACCGTGTCCACCGACTACGACATGTCCGACCGCCTGTATTTCGAGCCGCTCACCTTCGAAGACGTGCTCGAGATCTACGAAGCCGAAAAGAAGATGGGCCCGGTCAAGGGCGTCATCGTGCAGCTCGGCGGTCAGACCCCGCTCTCCCTGGCGGCGCGTCTGAAGGCCGCCGGTGTTCCGATCCTCGGTACCACGCCGGAATCCATCGACTTGGCCGAGAACCGTGAGCTCTTCGGCGAGGTCCTGAAGAAGGCGGAGATGAACGCCCCGCGTTACGGCACCGCCCTGAGCCTCGAAGAGGCCATGGATGCCGCTCACCGCATCGGGTACCCGGTGCTCGTGCGCCCGAGCTACGTACTCGGCGGACGCGGCATGGAAATCGTCTACGACGACAAGCAGCTCACCAAGTACGTGGATCGCGCACTGGCCGAAGCCAAGGCCGACACCGTCGTGTCCGGCCGTCTGCCATCCCCGCTGCTGATCGACAAGTTCCTGCAGGACGCCATCGAAATCGATGTCGATGCGCTGTTCGACGGCGAGGAACTGTACATCGGCGGCATCATGGAGCACGTCGAGGAAGCCGGCGTGCACTCCGGCGACGCCGCATGCACGCTGCCCCCGTCCACCCTGTCCGACGACCAGATTCGTCGTCTGCGCGAGGGCACGTATGCCATCGCCAAGGGCTGCCATGTGCAGGGTTTGATCAACGTCCAGTATGCGTTCATGGCCAATACGCTGTATGTCATCGAGGCCAACCCGCGCGCATCCCGCACGGTGCCGTTCGCTTCCAAGGCGACCGGTGTGGCGCTGGCCAAGGCGGCTGCACGCATCATGGCCGGCGAGACCATCGCCGACCAGCGCAAGAACGGTCTGCTGCTGCCCAAGGGCGACGGCGGCGTGATGCACCGCGGCCAGCAGGTGGCGGTCAAGGAATCCGTGATGCCGTTCAAGCGCTTCCGCACCCCGGTCGGCAAGACCGTGGACATCCTGCTCGGACCTGAGATGCGCTCCACCGGCGAGGTCATGGGCTTCGACCGCGACTTCCCGCACGCGTTCGCCAAGAGCCAGCTTGCGGCATATGACGGTGGCCTGCCGACCCACGGCAACGTGTTCATCTCCGTGAACGACACCGACAAGCGTCAGCTGCCGCTGATCGCCGTGCGCCTTGAAGAACTCGGCTTCAAGATTTGGGCCACCGAGGGCACCGCATCCGTGCTGCGCCGCTACGGCATCGATTCCAATGTCGTGGACAAGATCAGCACCCGTGTGGACTCCGACCCGGAAGCGCCGGTGGTCGTCCACCACGCCGAAGGGTCCGTGGGCAAGAACGTGGTGCAGCTCATCGAGGACGGCAAGATCGATATGATCCTCAACACGCCGAACTCCCGAGGCTCCCGTTCCGACGGCTACTCCATCCGCGCGGCAGCAATTGCAGCGGATTTGCCCCAGTTCACCACCGTCACTGAATTCCAGGCTGCCCTCCTCGCCATCGAGGCCGTGAAGCATAATGATTATCAGATCATGAGCATCCAGGATCATTCGAAGCAGCTGTTCGAATTAGAGAGACAGGAGTTCTGATGGTTACACCCAGCAGCGAGGAGTTGAACGCGCAGCGTTCCGATTTCGGTTTGCGTCTGAGCAACTCTATGGCAAAATATGGGCCGTTATGTGTGGGCATCGATCCGCACCGGAAGCTTCTCGCCGACTGGGGGTATAACGTCGACGCCGAAGGCGCGGAACTGTTTTCCATGCGTATGTTGCAGGCAGCCAGCGGCTGCGCCGCGGCGGTCAAATTCCAGACGCCTATGTTCGAGCGCTACGGATCCAAGGGGTTCGAAGCGCTCGAGCGTGTGCTCTATGCGGCACGCCAGATGGGCGTCATCACCATCGTGGACTGCCTGCATGGCGGTCTGCCCACCACTATCTCCGCCATCGCGGATGCGTATTTCAAGCCGAACTCCCCGATGTTGGCAGATGCCATCACGCTGCTGCCATACTATGGCGCACGTTCGCTCAATGGCCTCATCTCCGAGGCGCTGGACAACGGTCGCGGTGTGTTCGTCGCATCGCTGACCTCCAATCCTGAAGGCATGAGCCTGCAGACGGCCATCCGCCAGTCCGGCGACTACCAGGGCCACACGGTCGCCTATGGCATCGCCGCGACCGCCCAGAAGCACAACGTGGACATCGAGGGCATGGGATCCGTCGGATTAATCATCGGCGCGACCATCGGCCAGTGGATTCAGGATTCCGGTGTGGATCCTTCCCAGTTCACCGGTCCTATCCTCTCCCCGGGCTATGGCTGGCAAGGCGCTGAGGCCAAGGACCTCAAGACGGTGTTCAAGGGTACCCGCGGCAACGTGCTGGTCACCGTATCGCGCTTCATCGCATCTCACGGACCTGATATCAGCGCTTTGAAGCAGGCCACTGAATCCATCGCCCTTGACGTGCGGCAGGCATTGTACGAAGCCATGAACGAAGGCGACAACAAGGAAAAGGACGGCATGGGAACAAATACCGCGAACGCGAACGCCAACGCGAACAGCGAGCCGGCGGCAGCCGATTCGGCGAATGCCGCTCAGGGCGACAAGCCCAAGGGACGCTTGGTGGTGCTTACCGGACCCGCAGGCGTCGGCAAGGGCACTGTGGAGAACGCGATGCGCAAGAAGCATCCGGGGGTGTGGCTGTCTGTGTCCGCCACTACCCGCAAGCCAAGGCCGGGCGAAGTCAATGGTGTCAACTACTGGTTCCTGACTGACCAGGAGTTCTCCGCCAAGGAGAACAAGGGCGAGTTCCTGGAAACCGCTCTGGTGCATGGCCTCGCACGCTACGGCACCCCGTTGAAGCCGGTGCAGGAGCATCTGGCCGAAGGCGTCCCCACCTTGCTGGAAATCGATTTGCAAGGTGCCCGCCGTATCAAGGAGCGTGCTGCGGAGCTTGGCGTGGACGTGGTGTATGTGTTCATTGCGCCGCCGAGCTTCGATGAGCTGGTACGCCGTCTCAAGGGTCGTGGCACCGAATCCGAGGCGGAAGTGAACAAGCGCCTCGAGACCGCCAAGGTGGAGCTCGCCGCCGAAAACGAGTTCGACGTGACCATCGTCAACGACAATGTCGATCGCGCAGCAGACGAACTGTGGTCGGTCATCGCCAAGGAATACGGTCTGTGACCCGGTGATTTAGTGGTTTGTCTCGCAATTGTCTAAGCGGTATTGGCCCCCTCTGATGAGGGGGCTGGCGGCGAAGCCGACTGGGGGAGAGATAGGAATCTGAAATACTCGTTTCATAAGTGAGCCGGACCTCTAGCGATTGCGGATTCGCGGCTGTTTTGTGGCTCCCCTTCGTGTGGAGCCACAATCATGTTCAGCGCAGCACGAGTTGCCGATGCCTGATATCGGCGCTGGTCTTGGCGGGAACCATACGCCAGCCGAAATGCTCCAGATCGTTTTGCTGGATGTACCGGTGCATCCATTCGAAGCATTCCTGCGTCTGAATCGCATCGCTCAGCGCACGATGCTCCTCATTGTCGGCAATGCCGAACCGTACGATAAGATCGGCCAGACGATGATGCCGGTGTTCGGGGAACAGGACACGGCTGATCTGCATGGTGTCGTAATCGATGCACATGAACGGCGAGCCTGCGATATGGCGGGCGTTGTAATCGAGAAAACGAAGATCAAAACTGACGTTATGCCCCACAATCGGCTCTATGCCGATTCGCTCCGGTGAAGACAGGGCAGGAGCGTCGGCCAGCCAATCGATGAAGCGGGGGAGCACTTCGTCGATCGGATCGCAATCGGCCACCATGACGTCGCTGATACCGGTCAGAGCGGTGATTTGCGCGGGAATAGGGCGCAACGGATTGATCAATTCCTGGAATTGGTCGATGACTCGCCCGTTCCGTACGCGGACCGCACCGATTTCGGTGATGGCGCAACGGTTCGGGTAGAATCCGGTCGTTTCCAGATCAAGTGTCACATAATCGCGTGGGAATCCGGATTCATCGGTATTGAACGATGCCGTGGCGGACGGGGAAGGGGAAGGCCGGCCGAAAACGCTGATGTCGGAATACGTCACGCATGCTCCTCAGGGTGTGCTGTTTCGAGTGCCCATTGTAGCGGAAGCCGGGCAAGTCCGTCATGTAATGACTGGGAGAATCACGGCGTTCGGTTCGCGGCGCAGATCGATTTCATGCTGCATGGATATATTGGTGGGGCGAACAACGCGTTGCCGGGATGGTCGATGGGACTGTCGTCACGCTGGCACCGAACGGAAATGGGGATGAATGAAGCGAATCGTGGCGGGCATTGTGGCCCATGTGGATGCCGGCAAGACCACGTTGTCCGAGGCGTTGCTGTACCGCACCGGCGAGATTCGCAAGCTGGGCCGCGTGGATCATGGTGACGCCTTCCTCGATACCAATACGTTGGAGAAGGCCCGAGGCATCACGATTTTCGCGCATCAGGCGCTGGTGGAGCATGGACAGCTGGCGCTCACCCTGCTGGATACGCCGGGCCATGTGGATTTCGCCGCGGAGACTGAACGCGTGCTCACGGTGCTGGACTATGCGATTCTCGTCGTTTCCGGCACGGACGGGGTGCAAGGCCATACCGAGACGCTGTGGCGTCTGCTGGCACGCTATCATGTCCCCACGTTCATCTTCGTCAACAAATGCGACGCCGCCGGTTTCGACCGTGACGCCGTGCTCCGGCAGTTGCGCAAACGGTTGAGCGATGCCGTGGTTCCGCTGCCCTCCATGGACGTACGGCAGCATGATGGGAAATCGGCATCAGCCGCCACGGTGGAGTTCGGCGATATGGTCGAGGACATCGCCACACTGGACGAGCAGGCGATGGACGAATATCTGGATATGGGTTCCGTGACCTTGGGGCGAGTGCGTCAGATGATAGCCGACAGGGAATTGTTCCCCGTGTACTTCGGATCGGCACTGAAACTCGATGGTGTGGATGACCTGCTGGATGGTATGGAAACCTATACGCAGGAGCCGCGTTGGGCTGAGGATTTCCGAGCCAAGGTGTTCAAGATCGCCCATGACGGTCAGCACAATCGACTGACCTGGCTGCGGGTGACCGGCGGATGTCTCAAAGCCAAGGAGATCGTCAGCGGCAACGACCCCGATGGGACGGCGATGCAGCATGCGGCCGACGAGACGCAGTGGCATGAGAAGATCGATCAGGTGCGCGTCTACAATGGCGCCAGATTCGAAACGGTGACCGAGCTGCCGGCTGGTGCGGTATGCGCGGTGACCGGTCTGACTCGTACGTTTCCCGGTGCAGGGCTCGGCTCGGAGCTGGATGCCGGAGCGCCGGCATTGCAGCCGGTGCTGACCTATACGGTCCTGCCTGCCGGCGCGGGCGCGACGGAAGCGAAGGAATCGGCATCTCCAGTGAACAACGGCGGCTCTGCGAGCGACGGTGACCGGTCGAGCGGCTCCGGTGCCGATGACGGCGAGGATGATGTGCCTCAGGTTCCGGCCGTACGCCCGACATTCGACGATCTGACACTGCACAAAGTGCTGACGGCATTGAGGGAACTCGAGGACGAGGATCCGCTGCTGCATGTGGTGTGGGTGTCCCGTCTTGAGGAGATTCACATACAGCTGATGGGTGCCGTGCAATTGGAGATCATCCAGCAGACGCTCGCCGAGCGGTTCGGCCTCCATGTGGATTTCGGCGCCGGATCGATCCTCTACCGTGAGACGATCACCGCTCCGATTGAAGGCGTCGGCCATTTCGAGCCGCTTAGGCATTATGCCGAGGCTCATATCCTGCTGGAGCCGGGGGAACCGGGCAGTGGCGTAACCGTATCGTCGGCGGTCAGCGAGAATGACCTGGACCGCAACTGGCAGCGGCTGATTCTCACCCATCTGACCGAGCGCGAGCATTTAGGCGTGCTGATCGGAGCACCATTGACCGATATCCGTATGACGTTGGTGGCCGGCAAGGCGCATCTGAAACACACGGAAGGCGGAGACTTCAGACAGGCCACATATCGCGCCATCCGCCAGGGATTGATGGAAGCGCACGCGGGAGTGACGGGACATCCTTCGACTCCGGTGGAGGAACGGCCTGATACCAGCAAGCCTGGCAACTGCCGTGTTCTGGAACCGTGGTATCGCTTTACGCTCGAAGTGCCCAGCGCCATGATTGGCCGGGCGATGAGCGACATCCAACGCATGTCGGGCACGTTCGACACGCCTGCCGATGATGGCGAGTACGCCACGGTGACCGGCAGCGCTCCCGTCTCCGAGATGCGTGACTATGCGATGGAAGTCAGCCAATACACTCACGGACACGGGCGCTTCTCCGCCACATTCGGGGGATACCGTCCATGCCATGACGAGAATCTGGTGATTCGTGACGCACATTACGATCCGGAATCGGACCTGGACAACACCCCGGATTCCGTATTCTGCGCGCACGGTGCCGGCTACCCGGTGAAATGGTACAAAGTGCCTGAATTCGCGCACGTCGATTACGCGCAATGAGGCATACGCCGCCCGTGAAGCACCAGATGATTGTTTCACCGGATGTTTCACGGGCAGCGGCCGGTGCATGGAGCAGAGGGGCTGCTACCAGATCTGCGGACGGATGAAACCGTTGGATTCGAGGAAGCGCTGAATGTCGCGCATCTCCGGCATGTTCATCGAATGCGCCATGCCGGGATAGATTTGTTCAGTAAGCTGGCTGTGCTCGCGCCAGAACATGCTCATCGCAGCCACATCGGATGCCGGGAAGATGTCGTCGATGGCGCCATGACCATAGAACACCGGACGATCGAGCGTCTTCAACTCGACATCGCCTGCGACCGGACCGGGTGCCAGCCATCCGGAACAAGAGACGGCTGCGGCATAGCGCTCGGGGTTGAATCGCAGCATATGGCAGGCGAGCAGACCGCCCTGCGAGAACCCCATGGTGATCACGGGTCGTTCTGCAGGGATGTTCGCGGCGACCCAGTCGTCGATGGCCTGTGCGGCGGAGTGTGCCTGTTCATCGAGAGAAGCGCCCTCGGGAACGCCTTCATGCGACCAGGAGCCGAACCACGTGTATCCCATGCCATAGGCGATAGGAGCCTGCAGACTGGCGTAGTCAGCGGAACCGGCTCCACAGTAGTTGAGCAGATCAGGCAGATCGTATTCATTGGAACCCCAGCCATGCAGCAACAGGAACACCGGATCGGTCTGCGAACCCTTCAGACGGGTCAAAGCCTTGGTAACCTTCATGCTTCCACAGTCTAGTCGAGCCGGGTCGTAAGTTCGTTGAATATTGGAGGCTCCCCTTGTCAGGGGAGCTGGCCCGCGAAGCGGGACTTAGGGGTAGTCAATTGATCAACGAACTTACGGCGCAGCATACTAGTCAGGCCTGCCGAAGCATCCCATAGCATCCCATAGCATCCCATAACCAACACGTATAACCAAGGCCTGCCAAGACCGGTGTTTTTGCGTTATCGTCGAAGACGTGCCAAGCGAGGAGGGGCCTCGACCATAACAGGCACGGCGACAACATCGCAACGAGACACCGTAGGGGAGGTGCGCAATGACCAGGTTCAACACTCAGCTCGTCCACGGACTGCCGGTTGATGACAACAACACCGGAGCCGTGAACCCGCCGATCTACAACTCAACGACATATGCCTTCGAGAGGGTCGACGCGATGCCCCGCTACGACTACGCGCGAAGCGGCAATCCTACCCGCGACTTCCTGGAGCGTCAGATTGCCCAGCTCGAACAGGGCACGCGAGGCTTCGCATTCGCATCCGGCTTGGCGGCGATCCACGCCGTGCTCTCCATCTTCAAGCCGGGCGACCGCATTGTGGTGGGCGACAATATCTACGGCGGCACCTACTCGCAGCTCAACGAATTCTTCACCCGCTGGGGTCTCAAGGTCGAGTCCATCGACACGCAGGACCTGGAAGCCCTGACGGCAGCCGTCCAGGTCGACCCCGCGAACGGCATCGCGCCAGCACAAGCCGTCTACTTCGAAACCATCACCAACCCGCTGCTCAAGGTCAACGACGTGCGCGGCATCTCCGCAGTGGCCCACCGGTATGGTGCGTTGTCCATCGTGGACAACACGTTCGTGACCCCATACCTGCAACAGCCGCTTGCACTTGGCGCGGATATCGTGATTCACTCCGCCACTAAGTATCTTGCAGGCCATTCCGACGTGAACGCCGGTCTGGTGGTCGTCTCCGGCGAGGAACTCGCCAATCGTATCTATTTCGCTCAGAACCGTCTGGGCGGCGTGCTGGCGCCGGCCGAATGCGATGCGGTGCGTCGTGGCATCCAGACGTTGGCGCTGCGTATGGACCGCCAGCAGGAGAACGCGCTCGCGGTGGGCCGATACCTGCTGGCCCATCCGCTGGTCAAATCCGTCCATTATCCGGGACTGCCCGGAGCAGGCGACCAGCGTCTTGCCTCCAAGGGCTTGAAGGGCGCAGGCGGTGTGTTGAGCTTCGAAGTGGTGCCCGGTGTCGACCCGGCCGATGTGCTCAACAACCTGCATGTCTTCCGTCTGGCGGTCTCGCTTGGCGCCGTCGAGTCCCTGGCCGAGCTGCCGTGTCGCATGACGCATTTCGAACTGCCGCGCGAGGAACGTCTCAAGGTCGGCATCACCGACGAACTGGTGCGTCTGTCCTTGGGCATCGAGGACGCCGCCGACCTCATTGAGGATCTGGGCCAGGCGTTCGAGATCGCCTACGAGGAGTACATCAAGCGCCATGCCGAAGCCGATGTATTCAGCCAACTGACTTCGGGCGCATTCGCCTGAGGATGCATGCGGCCATCTTCCAGAACACGGCCGCATGCCGCATGACTATCCGATTCGCGTCGATTTCGATTCATCCGACCACTGCCCATAACACGAAAGGGAATACTACTGATGACAA
Organism: Bifidobacterium sp. UTBIF-68; assembly: GCF_006408855.1. NCBI lineage: Bacteria > Bacillati > Actinomycetota > Actinomycetes > Bifidobacteriales > Bifidobacteriaceae > Bifidobacterium > Bifidobacterium sp. UTBIF-68. The sequence goes on from NZ_JFAN01000008.1 coordinate 106,719, forward strand.
GGTTCAACACGCAGCTCGTACATGGTCTGCCGGTTCATGACAACGATACGGGAGCGGTGAACCCGCCGATCTACAATTCCTCGACGTACACGTTCCCTTTCGTGGGCGCGACCCCGCGATACGACTACGCGCGAAGCGGCAATCCGACCCGTGATTTCCTGGAGCGTCAGATCGCGCAGTTGGAGCATGGCACGCGAGGCTTTGCGTTCGCATCCGGTCTGGCGGCGATTCACGCGGTGCTCTCCATCTTCCAGCCGGGCGATCGCATTGTCGCCGGCGACAACGTGTACGGCGGCAGCTACTCGCAGTTGAACGACCATTTCACCCGCTGGGGTCTTCGCCTGACTACGGTGAACACCTCCGACGATTTCGAGCGGCTGGAACGCGCCATCAGCGGCAACGGTGATACCGCGCCGGCCAAGGCCGTGTATTTCGAGACCATCACCAATCCGCTCCTGCAGGTCAACGATGTGAACCGCATCGCCGCCATCGCCCACAGGTACGGCGCCCTGGTGATCGTGGACAACACGTTCGTGACCCCGTATCTGCAGCAGCCGCTCGATCTGGGTGCCGATGTGGTAATCCATTCCGCCACCAAGTATCTTGCCGGCCATTCCGACGTGATCGCCGGACTGGTGGTCACCTCCAGCGAAGATCTGGCGAACCGCATCTACTTCGCGCAGAACCGACTGGGCGGCATTCTGCCTCCGACGGAATGCGATGCCGTGCGTCGCGGCATCCAGACGCTGGCCCTGAGAATGGACCGCCAGCAGAGGAACGCTGCGGCCATCGCGCAGTATCTGCTGAAGCATCCGCTGGTCAAGAAGGTCAACTATCCGGGATTGGGCAAGGACGGTGACCGTGAGCTTCAAGCCAAGGGCCTCAAGGGAGCCGGTGGCGTGCTGAGCTTCGAGGTGAAGGATGGCGTGGACCCCGCAGTGGTGCTGAACAACCTGCACGTGTTCCGTCTGGCGGTCTCATTGGGTGCCGTGGAAAGCCTTGCCGAGCTGCCCGCCCGCATGACGCATTTCGAACTGCCGCGCGAGGAACGGCTCAAGGTCGGCATCACCGACGAGCTTATTCGCCTGTCCGTGGGCATCGAGGATGTGAACGATCTTATCGAGGATCTGGGCCAGGCTCTCGAGAAGGCCTATGAAAGCCTTGACAATGAGCATGACTCCACCGAGGGAATCGACCAGCAGATCGACAGCCTGCTGTCCTGAAACGCCACAGGAACGGATTGACGCGAGCGTCATGGAAGAGTAAATCCAACGCGGCGCCGGTAATCCATTTCATGAATATGCGCGATGCGCCTCATGGTGCATCGCGCATATTCATATCTTGCATATAAGCGAATCATATACCCCGCTATCCAATATACGGAACTCAAAAACGTTGCAATCATGCGGTTGCCGGAATTCTGCGCGGTACCATGAAAGTACTTCGCACGGCACGTGGAAAGGTTGGAATCAGAAACCACGGGATCGTCGGGGGACGGAAGCGATCTGCTTCCGCGTATCTACCACATTGAGAACCATCAGGCAGTTATATCTTGGCATGCAGTCAGATAAAGGATGGCTCAGAGAGGGGTTAGGGATCATGCTGAACAAGCATCGTCTCATCATGGAAGGCACCGCCATTTTCGGTGTCCTGCTGACAGTATTGACATTCGGCGGTTGTGGCGTGAGCACCTCCGCTCCGTCCAGCAACACGGCAAGTTCCGACAGCTCGAACTCCCAGACCGCCGACTACAAATACGGCACTGTCGAATTCCCGAAGTCTAGCTCGCTGTGCAGCTCGCCTATCGGCATCGCCCTGGCAAAGGGCTTCTTCAAGGAGGAGGGCATCAACGCCAAGCTGGTGACCGCCGACACCGAGACCCGCAAGGTCGGTCTGGACACCGGCCGCTTCGCGGTGACCAACGGCGACTTCCAGTTCTTCCCGTCCATCGAGAACGGCGTGAAGACCAAGGTCGTCGGCGCACTGAACAAGGGCTGCATCAAGATCGCCGTCAAGAAGGGGTCTCCGATTAAGACCGCCCAGGATCTCAAGGGCAAGACCATCGGTGTCGATGAAATCGGCGGCACGCCGTACGAGGCCGCGAACCTGTGGCTCGGCGATGCCGGTCTGAACGTCGACCAGAAGAACGGCGATGTGAAGTACCTGCCGTTCGATGACGCGAACCTCGAGTTCGAGGCGCTGCAGAACGGCCAGATCGACGCCGCCGCCCTGTGGGATCCGCTGCCCACCATGCAGGAGGAGAAGGGCACCGTCGACATCATCTTCGATCTCGGCACGAATCCGCAGTTCGCCAAGCGCTTCTGCTGCTTCCTCTACGGTTCCAAGAAGATCATCGACGAGAAGCCCGATGAGATGGCCGCCATCATCCGCGCGCTCAACAAGGCCCGCGACTACATCGCCCAGCATCCTGAAGAGTCCGCCGATCTGGTGATGCAGAACAAGTACTCCACCATCAACGACAAGGCGCTGATCGTCAAACTGTTCAAGAGCTATGACTACGGCGTGAAGGACAACGAGCAGGCCCAGATCCAGGACGACGTGAAGTTCTTCTCCGAAGGTCTGAAGTCCATCGGATTCCTGAAGACCGACAACCCGGATGCGTTCGCCGATCAGGTCTACCAGAAGATCGACCTGAGCTGACGCCCAACGCCACGTCATCAACATCATGACGGTTCGCTCCGAATATGCGGTTCGCATTCGCATGCAATGGTTATGACATAAGCATGCGTGAGCCGATGTTCGGGGCGTTCCGCCCTGATATTGCAGGACAGGCACCGGAATCGGTGCCGGAGCGGGACGCCCACGACAATCAGTGGAGTATTCACAACAATCAAACGTCATCGGAAGGAAAACCGGGAACAATGAGCAGTATCACAGCTGAAGCGGTCGGCCAGCCTGTCTCGGCCTCAGGGCTTGACTCGCGCGATGCGCAGTCGGAATCAATAGCTTTGAAGAGCGGCAGCGCCGGTGCTTCGGCGGCTCCTTATGAGGCAGGTTCCGCGAAAGTGGCGCGCACTGTACCATATCCGATCGTCGTGGCGTTCTCTGTGGTGGGATTCGTCATCGCAGCCATCGTCAACGTGGTCTTCCCGCAAATTGCACCTGTGCAATTCAAGCAAGGCCAGATCTGGATTTTCCTGCTCAACGGTCAGGAAGCCTACCTGTTCCTTCTTGCGGCGCTGGTCGTGCTGTATGTCATCATCGGCGCGGTCGATGCGCGTGACCCGGTGGCCGCCGGACGGTATCGGTATCGTGCGCAGTTCCGTTTCGCCATGGGACTGCTGTTGGCGCTGTGGGATGTCACCGGCACCAAACTCCAGGTGTTGCCGCAGCCGTTCTTCCCCGGGCCCGCTCAGGTGCTGGAACCGTTTGTGACCGATGGCAACTACATCGCCTTGAACACGTTCTACTCGGTGCGTCTGTTCGCGGCCGGTTTTGTATCCGGCGTGGTACTGGGTGTGGTGACCGGCGTGCTTATCGGATGGTTCGCCCGCGCCTACTACTGGGTGTTCCCGTTGCTGAAGATCACCGGTGTGATTCCTGCGGTCGCGTGGATGCCGTTTGCCTTGACCCTGATGCCCACCCCGTTCATCGCGGCCGTCTTCCTGCTGCTGATCTGCTCCTGGTTCCCGGTGGCGTTCCTTACCGCTCAAGGCATCCAGAGCACGCCGAAGATGCTGGTTGAAGCGTCGCGCACATTGGGCGCCCATACGCCGTACATCCTGTTCCATGTGGCCATTCCGAACGCCATGCCCAGCATCTTCACCGGCATCGGCATGGCCAACAGCCTCTCGTTCCTGACCTTGGTCATTTCCGAGATGATGGGTCAGCCCGGTGGCCTTGGCTACTACATCGATCAGGCCAAGGCATGGTCGGCATACAACGAGATCCTCGCGGCGATCGTGGTGATGGCCATACTGTTCTCCTTGATCATGAAACTTGT
>NZ_JFAN01000009.1:0-158407 GCF_006408855.1 Bifidobacterium sp. UTBIF-68
AATTGACCGACCGTCAGGACGAATCCCTCACCGCATTGGGAAACACGGATCCCAAGGGACAGCTCTACCGCGCCTGGCAGCTCAAGGAGCTCCTGCGCAACCTGCTCAAACACCCCATCGGACAGGCCACCGCGGAACTCAAACGCTGGGTGTTCTGGGCGTCCCACAGCCGCATCCCCGAAATCGTCGAACTCTCCAAAAAGATCAGGAGACGCCGCCCCGACATCCTGCGCACCATCGAACTCGGCTACTCCAACGCCAGGCTCGAGGCGTTCAACAACAGGATCAAGGTCACCATCCGCATGGCCTACGGCTTCCACCACGTCGACAACCTCATCAGCCTGATCATGCTCCGATGCGGCGGCCTCGACATCCGACTACCCCAACCCACCAACTAACCCACGAAAACAGCAGAAGCCTCTAATAAAGCCATTCTCCGTCTTTTGTTTCATTGTCGAAACATTGGTTCCTAATCCTCGCGTATCGTTGTCGTGTTGGCGGTGAGTTCGGGTGTCATGCCCAGCCTATCTCGCGAGATCCCGCTCAGCGTACGTTTGGTGAGGCTTCACGCCTTTCTTTCTCAGCAAGCGTACACTGACCGTCGCTCAGCGTACGTTTGGGGAGAAGAAGGCTGGGGAGGTTCCACGTCGAGGTTTCATTAGACAGGCTTCCGATGCCCATAGATGAGCCGAGTGTGTCCCATAATGCCGTTCGCATTGTGGACAAAAGTGCTTGAAAACCATATGGCTGAACCGTTATGACCCGTTATCAAGACCTGTGCTGACGGCGCTTGCATGCCTGTCATAACTAACGTCTATACGGTAATTGGCTGTATTCCGCCATTTTTCGTATTCCGACACGTTATTGTTATGAATCGTCATCGCAGCTGACCGCACTTGAGCGGCAAGCTCCTCCGGGGAAATGCATGAATATCCCGGGACACACGAAGACAAGAGAGGGAAACAATGACAGCAGCAACCCAGCCGGCAACCCCGGCCAACAACAACGAGCCGGTGCGCGTGAACCACACCGCCCGCAACATCATCATCACCATCGTGGTCGTGGCCATCATCGCGGTGGCCGCGTTCTTCGGCTACCGCGCCTTCGCCGGTGCCGGCGAGTCCGCCGCCAAGGGCAGCAAGGACAACCCGGTCAAGATCGGTGTGGTTGGCGCCACAGACCCCGAATGGGTCCTCTTCAAGCAGAAGGCCGAGAAGGCCGGCATCTACGTGGATATCGTGGACTTCCAGGATTACACCTCCGAGAACCCGGCGCTCGATTCCGGCGAACTTGACCTGAACGAGTTCCAGCACCTGCTCTACCTGGCCAACTACAACGTGAGCAACAACAAGGACCTCCAGCCCATCGGCGGCACCGCCATCTACCCGCTGGGCGTCTACTCCACCAAGGTCAAGGACATCAAGGACATCCAGCAGGGCGCCACCGTCACCATCCCGAACGATGAGACCAACCAGGCCCGCGCCATCGGCGTGCTCAAGGCTGCCGGCCTCGTGACCCTCAAGGGCGACTGGACCGCGTTCTCCACGCCGGCCGACATCGACGAGGCCAAGAGCAAGGTCAAGGTGACCCCGCTCAAGGCCGAACAGGTGGCCACCACGCTGAAGGACCCGACCATCGCAGCCGGTGTGATCAACAACGACTACGTCGCTGATGCGGGCCTCGACCCGAAGGATGCCATCTATCAGGACGACGCCGAATCCGAGGAGGCCCGTCCATACATCAACGTGTGGGTCGCCCGCAAGGCCGATGTGAACAACGAGACCTACAAGAAGCTCGTCGACATCTTCCACGAGCAGGACGTGCTTGACGCGCTGCAGGAGAAGTCCGGTGGCACCGCGGTCTTCGCCGATAAGTTCAGTGCTCAGGAGCTTCAGGGCTTCCTCGCCGACATCGAGAAGGACGCCAAGGCCAAGTAAGGGCCGATACGCGGACGGTACCGTCATAGGTGATTGATCTTTGCGGATCATCCATTGCGATTATCCGCCGTCCGGGTACGATGGTTTGCCGTTACTGGCGGCAGATTCCACGGGCGGGACGGAACATGGATTCCGCCCGCCCGTCATCATGCCATATGGCATTTGCAATTGATACAACAACCAGGGAGCACCATGAGCGACCCCATCATCACGTTCGATCACGTGGTCAAGGAATTCAAGGTCCGCGGGCGCAATGCCGGCGTGGCCCGCGCGGTTGATGATGTGAGCTTGACCATCAACCGGGGCGACATCTTCGGCATCATCGGCTATTCCGGCGCAGGCAAATCCACGCTGGTCCGTCTGATCAACGCGCTCGAACGGCCCACCAGCGGCACGGTGACCGTGCTCGGTACGGATATCACGGGGATGAGCGAATCGAAGCTGCGGCCCATCCGCCAGAAAATCGGTATGATCTTCCAGCAGTTCAACCTGTTCTCCACGAAAACCGTGGCGCAGAACATCGCGTATCCGCTCCAGCTTGACCATTGGCGTAAGGATTACCAGGATCGCCGTGTGGCGGAATTGCTGGAATTTGTCGGCCTGTCCGAGCATGCCGACAAATATCCTTCGCAGCTTTCCGGCGGCCAGAAACAGCGTGTCGGCATCGCCCGTGCACTCGCCACCAATCCGGAGATCCTGCTCGCCGACGAGGCCACCAGCGCGCTCGATCCGGAAACCACCACCGAGGTGCTCGCTTTGCTGAAGCGCGTGAATGCGGAGTTCGGTATCACCATCGTGCTCATCACCCACCAGATGAACGTGGTCCAGCAGATCGCGGACCGCGTTGCGGTGATGAGCTCGGGACGTGTGGTCGAATCCGGAGATGTCTACGACGTGTTCGCCGCGCCCCAGCAACCGGTCACCAAGCGATTCATCGCAACTGCACTGTCCGGGTTGCCTGAGGAGAGCCGTGTGGAGCGGCTGCATGCTGAATGGTCCGGCCGCATCGTCACCGTGCTCATCCGCCAGAAGGACGTGTCCGACGAGGGCAGCGGCCGTACGATCGCCGCCTCCGGACAGAACATCTCCGGACTCATCGCCAAGCACGGCATCGAGTCGAGCCTGCTCTACGGTGGCATCGACACCGTGCGTGGCTCCGCCATCGGCGCCATCACCTACGAATTCAAGGGAGGGGAGCGTGAGGTGGGAGACTTCCTCGCCGAACTCGCCCTCAACAGCGACGTCATCGATTTCGGCACCGCGGCCCGGCCCGTGGCCTACGCCGATGCCGTAGCCGGATACGCGCCCGAATCATCGGAAGGAGCACAGGCATGATCACCCTCGCCAATTCCAACAGCGACTGGAACGTTCTCAAGCCTTTGCTGTTCCAGTCCATCGGCCAGACGCTCACCATGGTGCTCATCACCTTGGTGGTGGGCGGATTCCTCGGACTCATCCTCGGTGTGGTGCTCTACGGCACGCGCCCCGGCAACCTGTTCGAGAACGCCGTGGTCTACCGCATTCTCGACGTCATCGTCAACATCGTGCGGCCCATCCCGTTCATCATCTTCCTTGCCGCCATGCAGCCACTCACCATCGTGGTGGTCGGCACGTCCATCGGCACGGTGGCCGCCATCTTCCCGATGGTGGTGATGTGCACTTTCGCCACCTCGCGTCTGGTGGAGCAGAACCTGGTGCCGGTCGACCCGGGCATGATCGAAGCCGCACGTTCGATGGGCGCCAGCAAGCTCACCATCATCCGCACGGTGCTCATTCCCGAGGCGCTCGCCCCGCTCATTCTGGCCTACGCGTTCCTCTTCATCGGTGTGCTTGACATGTCCGCCATGGCGGGATACATCGGCGGTGGTGGCCTTGGTAACTTTGCCATCGCCTATGGCTACCAGAAGTTCGACCAGACCGTGACCTGGACCGCCGTGGTCATCATGATCGTGCTGGTGCAGGTGGTGCAGGGCATCGCCAACGCTATCGCCAAGCGACTGCTCAAGCGCCAGCAATGACCGCAGTCGGCGAATTTCGGCTGAAACGGCGTGCAGCAATGCCGTGGGCGGATATCCCGCGGCGCGCTGTTGTGAGACGGCGGGCGGTTGATTGACGATTCGCCCGCTGTTTCGCCCAACAACTATGAGACATTACAGAACATATGACATCATTAGTGGTCCGTCTCGTAATTGGTTGAGTGGTGATGGCCCCCTCTGACGAGGGAGCTGTCAGCGAAGCTGACTGGGGGAGATAACAAGCTGAATCCCTCAATTAATTGTGTGAGACGGACCACTAGAATCGGCAACTATGAGTGAACACATTGAGATCGATCCCGAACTCGTCACCATCCGTCACTATCTGCACGCCCATCCCGAGCTCGGATTCAAGGAATACGACACTTCCATCTATCTGACTGATCAGCTCAAGAGCCATGGCATCGAGGTCCTCGAGAATCCGATGGAGACCGGTGTCGTGGGACTAATCCAAGGTGAAGCCGGTCCGGGGCCGCGTATCGCCCTGAGGGCCGACATCGACGGATTGCCGGTAGCCGAAGCCTCAGGACTGGACTTCACCTCGGTCAATGCGGGCGTGATGCACGCATGCGGCCATGATCTGCATATGACCGGCCTGCTTGGCTCCGCCTTCTGGCTCGCCGAGCATCGCGACCGGTTCGCCGGTTCGATCAAGATCGTCTTCCAGCCCAGCGAGGAGACCGGTCGTGGAGCCCGCGCGGTGATCGACGCCGGTCTCGTGGACGACGTGGACGCCATCATCGGCACGCACAACAACCCGAACTATGCGCCCGGCCAGCTGGCCATCGGCACCGAGCCCATGATGGCCGGTTGCGTGAAGTTCCATGTGAACCTGCACGCACAGGGCACCCACGCCGGATACCCATACAAGGGCACCGGTCCGCTCGAGGCATTGGCCAGCATGATCCTGAGCTTGCAGACCATCGTGAGCCGCAATGTGACGCCATTCCATCCGCTGGTGCTTTCGGTGACCGCAGTGCACGGAGGCGATGTGTGGAACGTGGTGCCCGCCGAGGCCGGGTTCCAAGGCACGGTCCGGTACTTCCACAAGGAGGATGGCGAGCTGGTGGGGCGTCGATTCAAGGAGATCGTCCATCACACCGCCGAGGCGTACGATATCAAAGCCGATGTGGATTGGGACGATTTCCAGGATCCGCTCGTCTCCGACCCCGACTTGGCCAAGGCCGTGGCAGCCGATGTGCACGAGTACGCACAGCTCGAGCCGATTCGTCAATCCATGGCGGGGGAGGACTTCTGCGAATTCGGCAAAGTCACCCGTCTGGTGTTCGCGTTCGTGGGTTCGAATGGTCAGGAAGGCTGCGCCGACTGGCACAGCCCGCACTTCATCGGCTTGGATGAAGCGATCCCGACCTTTGTGAACTTCTACGTCAACGCCGCCTTGCGCGTGATCGAAAAGCTGCGCTGAGCTGAGTGGTGCCGGCGCTACACTGGAGAACCATGACACAGCTTCGTTTTGCACTCGCCCAGATTGACACCTGCGTCGGCGCGCTTGACGCCAATGCCGCCAAGGTGCTCGACTACTCCCGTAAGGCCGCCGCAGGCGACGCCCAAGTGGTCGTATTCCCGGAGATGACTCTTACCGGCTACCCGATTGAGGACTTGGCACTGCGCCGCACGTTCCGACAGGCCGCATGGGTCAAGGCCAATGAACTTGCCGAACAGCTCGCCCAGGAAGGTCTGGGCGGTCTGTTCGTGGTCGTGGGCACCGTCGGCACTGACCATGCCACGAGCAAGCCACGCAACCGACTGGTCGTACTGCACGAGGGCGTGGTCTGGGCCGGCTATGACAAGCATTTCCTGCCCAACTACGGCGTTTTCGACGAATTCCGCATTTTCTCGTCGGGCGATCGCTCCCTCACTCTGGACGTGAACGGCGCTACCATCGGCGTGGCCATCTGCGAGGACATCTGGCAGGATGGCGGCCCGGTGGCCGATCTGGCCGGCAAGGGCATCGACCTGCTGCTCACCATCAATGGTTCGCCATATGAGGAGGGCAAAACCCACACCCGTCTCGAACTCGCGCAGCGTCGGGCCGCGGAGGTCAAGGCGCCGGTCATCTACCTCAACCAGGTCGGCGGTCAGGACGACCTCGTGTTCGACGGCGGCAGCTTTGTGGTGGATGCCGACGGCACCCTGATCGAGCGCAGCCCGATGTTCATGGAGAATCTGACCTTCTGGGATTTCGACTCGCAAGCGAGCCATCAGACGAAGGCGTCCATCGCCGACCTTCCCGATCCGGACGAGGAGATCTACACCGCTTGTGTGCTCGGTCTCAAGGACTACATGGCCAAGAACCATTTCACCGGCGTCACGCTGGGCCTGTCCGGCGGCATCGATTCCGCGCTGGTGGCCGCGATGGCCGCCGACGCCTGCGGCGGGGAGAACGTGTGGGGCATCTCCATGCCATCGATGTACTCCTCAGACGGATCCAAGGACGACGCCGCCGAACTGGCGAAGAACATCGGCGCCCATTATGAGGTGCAGCCCATCGAGCCATTGTTCAACGCATACCAGCAGCAATTGCATCTCGATGGCGTGTCCGCCGAGAACCTCCAGGCTCGCATCCGCGGTGTCATTGTGATGGCCAGTTCCAATTCACGTGGACTGCTCGCAGTGGCGACTGGCAACAAGTCGGAGCTCGCCTGCGGGTACTCGACCATCTATGGCGACGCCGTGGGCGGCTATGCGCCCATCAAGGATCTGCTGAAGACGCGTGTCTGGGAAGTCAGCCGTTGGCGCAATCGCGCCGCGGCGGCCGGCGTGGGCATCGGCGGGCTGAAGATCGTGGGCAACGAGGAGGGCAACGCGGGAGTGCCGCTGAAGAACGGCGTGATGATTCCGGTCGCGTCCATCGAGAAGGCCCCATCGGCCGAGTTGCGCCCCGGCCAGAAGGATTCCGATTCCCTGCCCGAATACGCTCTGCTCGACAAGGTGCTCGCCGCGTACATCGAACATGCGCATGGCCGTGCCGACCTGCTGGCGGACGGGTTCGATGAGACCACGGTCGACACCGTGATGCGTCTGGTGGACCGCGCCGAATGGAAGCGGCGTCAGTATCCGCTTGGTCCCAAGGTCACCGCTCTCGCCTTCGGACGCGACCGGCGTCTGCCTGTCACCAACGCCTTCCGCGAGTGATGTACCGTGGATGTGTGGTTTTTCGATATGCGGGTAGAAAGGGGACGCCATGAGTGACAACGACAAGCAATGGTATTTCAACATGGTCAAAGGCAAGGCCGAGCTCGGTCCCATATCGCCGATCGAGCAGCGCATGGGCCCGTACAAGACCAAGGAGGATGCCGAGCACGCCTGGGATATCGTGACCGACCGCAATGCCAAGTGGGAGGAACAGGATCGCCGTTGGCGCGGTGAAGGATATCATCGCTGATTCCACGGGGGCGCGAGGCTGTGAGAGGCGCCGGAGGGGCTGGGGCGGATTCGGTCCGCCTGTGGCTGCTCCGGCGCATTTATGTGGCAATTGCAGGACGAGTTTTCCAGCAGAGCAGGATGATGGGCTAGGTGTTTCATCCACGAACTATCAGCATAGGACGCCAGTGGCCGCAACTTGTCCGCATAGTGAATAAACGCTCATGGTTACATGCCGCCATGAGCGTTTTTCGTAGGTGTGTTGACGTCTCGCGGACATGTTGGACCGTCCCCAAAAACGTTGGAATGATAACGCTCACAAGTGAATGTGAGATAGCTCACGCATGAATTCAGCCTTTCATAAGAATGTGCAAACTACACTGAGCATTAATGGTTCCGTGAAGATGCGAAACCGCAACCCCATTAAAGGAGTGACATGACCGCAGTAGAGAATGCCGCTGTCTCCCAGGAGGAGCTCGAGGCCAAGGCGTGGGATGGCTTCGCCGAAGGCAATTGGCAGAAGGACATTGACGTCCGCGACTTCATCCAGAAGAACTACACCCCGTACGAGGGCGACGAATCGTTCCTGGCCCCCGCCACCGAGAAGACCAAGCATCTGTGGAAGTACCTTGATGACAACTATCTGGCCGTGGAGCGCAAGCAGCGTGTCTACGACGTGGATACCCACACCCCGGCCGACATCGACGCATTCCCGGCCGGCTACATCGAGTCCCCGGAGGTCGACAACGTGATCGTCGGCCTGCAGACCGATGTCCCGTGCAAGCGTGCCATGATGCCGAACGGCGGTTGGCGCATGGTCGAGCAGGCCATCAAGGAAGCCGGCAAGGAGCCGGATCCGGAGATCAAGAAGATCTTCACCAAGTACCGCAAGACCCACAACGACGGCGTCTTCGGCGTCTACACCAAGCAGATCAAGGTCGCCCGCCACAACAAGATCCTTACCGGCCTGCCGGATGCCTACGGCCGTGGCCGCATCATTGGCGACTACCGTCGTGTGGCCCTGTACGGCGTCAACAAGCTGATCGCCTTCAAGAAGCGCGACAAGGACTCCGTGCCGTACCGCAACGACTTCACCGAGCCGGAGATCGAGCACTGGATCCGCTTCCGCGAGGAGCACGACGAGCAAATCAAGGCCCTGAAGAAGCTCATCAACCTCGGCAACGAGTACGGCCTCGACCTGTCCCGTCCGGCTCAGAACGCTCAGGAAGCCGTGCAGTGGACCTACATGGGCTACCTGGCCTCCATCAAGTCCCAGGATGGCGCCGCCATGTCCTTCGGCCGCAACTCCGCCTTCCTCGACTGCTTCATCGAGCGCGACCTCAAGGCCGGCAAGATCACCGAGACCGACGCCCAGGAGCTCATCGACAACATCGTCATGAAGCTGCGCATCGTGCGCTTCCTGCGTACCAAGGACTACGACAACATCTTCTCCGGCGACCCGTACTGGGCGACCTGGTCCGATGCCGGTTTCGGCGATGACGGACGCCCGCTGGTCACCAAGACCTCCTTCCGTCTGCTCAACACCCTGACCCTTGAGCACCTTGGACCTGGCCCGGAGCCGAACATCACCATCTTCTGGGATCCGAAGCTGCCGGAAGGCTACAAGCGCTTCTGCGCCAAGATCTCCATCGACACCTCGGCCATCCAGTACGAGTCCGACAAGGAAATCCGCTCCCACTGGGGCGACGACGCCGCCATCGCATGCTGCGTCTCCCCGATGCGTGTGGGCAAGCAGATGCAGTTCTTCGCCGCCCGCGTGAACTCCGCCAAGGCCCTGCTGTACGCCATCAACGGCGGCCGCGACGAGATGACCGGCATGCAGGTCATCGACAAGGGTGTTATCGACCCGATCAAGCCCGAGGCCGACGGCTCCCTGGATTACGAGAAGGTCAAGAACAACTACGAGAAGGCCCTCGAGTGGCTGTCCGAGACCTACGTCATGGCGCTGAACATCATCCACTACATGCACGATAAGTACGCCTACGAGTCCATCGAGATGGCCCTGCACGACAAGGAGGTGTACCGCACCCTCGGTTGCGGCATGTCCGGTCTGTCCATCGCCGCCGACTCCCTGGCCGCCATCAAGTACGCCAAGGTCTACCCGATCACCAACGCCGAGGCCAAGAACCTCGAAGGCCACGAGTACGAGTACGTCGAAGGCGCCGATGACGATCTGGTCGTGGGCTACCGCACCGACGGCGAGTTCCCGATCTACGGCAACGACGATGATCGCGCCGATGACATCGCCAAGTGGGTCGTCTCCACTGTGATGGGCCAGGTCAAGCGCCTGCCCGTCTACCGTGGCGCCGTCCCGACCCAGTCCATTCTGACCATCACCTCCAACGTGGAGTACGGCAAGAACACCGGTTCCTTCCCGTCCGGCCACAAGAAGGGCACCCCGTACGCTCCGGGCGCCAACCCGGAGAACGGCATGGACTCCCACGGCATGCTGCCGTCCATGTTCTCCGTCGGCAAGATCGACTACAACGACGCCCTTGACGGCATCTCGCTGACCAACACCATCACCCCCGATGGCCTCGGCCGCGACGAGGACGAGCGCATCGGCAACCTGGTCGGCATCCTCGACGCCGGCAACGGCCACGGTCTCTACCACGCCAACATCAACGTGCTGCGCAAGGAGACCATGGAGGACGCCGTCGAGCACCCGGAGAAGTACCCGCACCTGACCGTGCGCGTCTCCGGCTACGCGGTGAACTTCGTCAAGCTCACCAAGGAGCAGCAGCTCGACGTGATCTCCCGCACCTTCCACCAGGGTGCCGTCACCGACTGATTCGAGGTGACACCACCGGTAACACGGTAGAGCAATGAAGGGGTGGGCGAAGTCCCACCCCTTCTTTATGGCCCGCCCCTGCACTTCCCTCAGGGGCGAGGGCGTCACGACAACAGTGAAGGGAAGAAACGTCGGCATGCGGATGGGGTTTCCCGATGCCAACTCGATGAACAAGAACCCCCAACCTGTAAGAACTCAATAGGCTCTCGCAATAGACTCTCGCATCTTTTTCAAGGAACAGGAGGACAATGATGCCCGGAGACCAGTTCCGCACCACCACGCGCCACATGCTGCGTGAATCCAAGACCTATGCCTCCCAGACGCTGATGGGAGGCCTATCCGGCTTTGAATCACCGATCGGACTCGACCGGCGTGACCGTATCAAGGCGCTTAAATCAGGGGATATCGGTTTCGTTCATTCGTGGGACATCAACACCTCCGTGGATGGACCGGGAACCCGCATGACCGTGTTCATGTCCGGCTGCCCACTGCGCTGTCAGTACTGCCAGAACCCGGATACTTGGAAGATGCGTGACGGCAAGCCTGTCTATCTGGATGCCATGATCAAAAAAGTGGATCGGTACAAGGACCTGTTCAAAGCGACCCATGGCGGCATCACCTTCTCCGGTGGCGAGTCGATGATGCAGCCGGCGTTCGTCTCGCGCGTCTTCCATGCAGCCAAGGAGATGGGCGTGCACACCTGTCTTGACACCTCCGGGTTCCTGAACACCAACTACACCGATGAGATGCTCGAAGACATCGACCTGTGCCTGCTCGACGTGAAATCCGGCGATGAGGAGACCTATCACAAGGTCACCGGCGGTACATTGCAACCCACCATCGACTTCGGCCAGCGACTCGCCAAGGCGGGCAAGAAGATCTGGGTGCGGTTTGTGCTGGTTCCAGGTCTGACCGACTCCGAGGAGAACGTCGAGAAAGTGGCCCGGATCTGCGAGACCTTCGGCGACGCCGTGGAACACATCGACGTGCTCGGCTTCCATCAGCTCGGCCGTCCGAAGTGGCACGAGCTGCGCATTCCATATCCGCTGGAGAATCAGAAGGGCCCGAATGCAGCGACTCGTGAACGTGTGGCCAACCAGTTCAAGGACCACGGCTTCACCGTCTACTGACGACGCCGATGCCGGCGACATGGCCGAGGGAAATGTGCTTCAATACCGAATTCCCGGCGAATCAACCGTAGTCTGGTAGGTATGGCCAGCATCTACGTGTTTCCTGCGGGCTCGCCCAATGATGGGCGGCTCCTTCGGCCTCAAGGTGTGCCTGATGAGCTGTGGGCGGCGGTCGAATCGGTGAACGCCATGCCTCATCTTCCCGGCGTCCGATATCGGGAGATTCCTGTGCCTTCCACGTTGGCCGACTACGGCATCGGCGTGGAGCTGGAAGCAGGGCATGCCCGTTTCGGCGGTGCTGCTGCCGATGCTGCTGCTG
Organism: Bifidobacterium sp. UTBIF-68; assembly: GCF_006408855.1. NCBI lineage: Bacteria > Bacillati > Actinomycetota > Actinomycetes > Bifidobacteriales > Bifidobacteriaceae > Bifidobacterium > Bifidobacterium sp. UTBIF-68. Next base: position 11,616 of record NZ_JFAN01000009.1, read on the forward strand.
CCCATGCAGCCGACGACATGTCCGGCTTCCCGCAGGACGCGGGCACCGGATGGGTGATGGTGCTCTACTGCCATGAGCCCCGTGCGGAATGGGGCTCGCGGTGGAGGTGTGTGGCCTTCGCACGGCTTCCGCTCGCCCCTGCCGAGAACGATTCGCTGGCTCCCGAAATGTATTGGGACGGCATGTGCGATCATCTGGTGAACATGGACCCTGATTCCCTCTCCGGCACGGTGACCGTCAACCAGAACACCTCGTTCGGAGGCATTGCCGCCCGTGCCAGCGCCGGATGCGAGATACGGGTTTCATGGACGCCGCTTGACGTCGTCGGTGCTGACGGTACTATGGACGCCGGCGCACAAGTGAATGCGTGGGCCGCATTCATGGCATCCGTTGTTCGGAGCGAGGAGGATGACGACAGGTGAGCGACGTCTACGACACTCAGCCACGGCTATTGAAAGAACCCCGTGGGGGAGTGCCCGATGTCATTGCGACACTTGATCAATACCACCAGGCCTGCGAGTCATTGGCCAATGCCTCCGGCTCGTTGGCAGCCGACGCCGAACGCGCCTCCGGATTCCGCTATGGCCATGAGGATTGGCTGATCCAGTTCAAGCGCGAAGGCGCGGGCATCATCCTGCTTGACCCTATCGCCCTGACCCAGGCCGGGGCGGATTGGGCCGCATTCAATCAGGCTGTCGGACAATCGACATGGATTCTGCACGACTCCCTGATGGACCTGCCGGGATTCGCCGATATCGGTCTCAAGCCCCAAGGATTGTTCGACACGGAGATCGCCGCACGGTTGCTGGGCATGCATCGCTTCGGCCTGGCCGCGGTCACCGAACGGTATCTGGGCATCACGTTGGCCAAGGAGCATTCCGCCGCTGATTGGTCATACCGTCCGTTGCCCCGTGATTGGCGCAACTATGCGGCGCTCGACGTCGAAGTGCTCATCGAATTGGAAACCCTCATGCGCCGTGACCTCAAGGCATCAGGCAAAGAGGAATGGGCGAACGAGGAATTCGATTACGCGTTGCGCAAGGGCATGGAGCCCAAGAAACCGCACCCCGTGCCGTGGATGCGCATCTCCCGCATAACGGAGCTGAGCCGTGACCGGCAGGCCCTGGCCATAGCGAAATCGCTATGGGAGGAGCGTGACCGGCTCGCGCGGCACTATGACATCGCCCCCAGCCTTCTGCTGGCCGATTCGTCCATCATCGAGGCCGCACAGAAAAAACCGCATAACGCTGCGCAATTCCGTATGATTCGCTCGCTCAACGAGCGTGTACGTATTCACACCGGGACCGAACAGGACAAAATGTTCGAACGGTACGCCCCGATCCAGCGTGCCGTCAAACCCAAGACATGGAAGACCGCCATTGACAGGGCCTTGGCGCTCAAACCCGGTCAATGGCCGCAGATGCCCGTGCCGGATCAGGATGAGAGTGGCCTGATCAATGCGCCACGATCCATGCGCCTGTGGAAGCAACGGCATCCTGATCGTTATGAACGGTTGCAGCGGGTGCGCAAGGTCATCAATCAGATCGCAGTGGATACACGTACCCCGGCTGAGATCGTCATCAAACCTCAGATCGTGCGCAACCTATGCTGGGCGGAGGATGCTGCGAATTTGGATGTCGAAGCATTCCTGCGCGAACAGGGCGCACGGGACTGGCAGGTTCGTCTTATTGCACCGTCCGTAAGTGGCGCTATCATGTAGAGGTTGCCTTAACGGCAGATGTATAAGATTCAACGACTTTTGAGGAGTCATTAGCGTGAAGATCAGCGTTCGTAACCTCGAGCCCACCAAGGTGAAGCTCACCATCACCGTCGACCCGGAAGAGCTTGACCCGTTCCTGGACAAGGCTCGCAAGGAAATCGCCAAGCAGGTGAACGTTCCCGGCTTCCGTAAGGGCCACGTGCCCGGCAAGATCATCGACCAGCGCATCGGTTTCGCCGCCGTCGCCGGCGAGGCCGTGAACGACGCCGTGCCGGAGCTGTACTCCAAGGCTCTCGAGGAGAAGCAGATCCACCCGATGGATCAGCCGGAGTTCGATGTGCAGGATGTTCCGCAGTCCGCCAAGGATGAGACCAAGCTGAAGTTCACCGCCACCGTGGAACGTCGCCCCGACATCGAGCTGCCTGAGGTCGAGGGCATGGAGATCGCCATCTCCAAGCCGGAAGTCAAGGATGAGGACGTCGACAAGCGTCTTGAGGCCCTGCGCCAGCGCTTCGGCACCCTGGTCGGCGTGGACCGTCCGGCCGGCAAGGGTGATTTCGCCAACATCGACCTGAGCGCCGAGATCGACGGCGAGGTCGTGGACTCCCAGGAAGGCGTGAGCTACGAGCTCGGCTCCAACACCATGCTCGACGGTCTGGATGAGGCTCTGGACGGCCTGTCCGCCGGCGAAGAGACCACCTTCGAAGGCACGCTGGAAGCCGGCGAGCACGAAGGCCAGAAGGCTCAGGTCAAGGTCAAGGTCAACTCCGTCAAGGCCGAGGAGCTGCCGGAGCTGAACGACGAGTTCGCTTCCGAGGCTTCCGAGTTCGATACTCTGGACGAGCTCAAGGCCGACATTCGCAAGGCTGCCGGTCAGGACGCCGAAGGCCGTCAGGCCACTGAGGCCCGCGACGCCTTCATCGCCAAGCTGCAGGAAGGCCTCGAGATCCCGGTGCCGAAGGGCGTCAAGGCCAAGATGGTTGAAGAGCAGCTCAAGGGCATGACCCCGGATCCGGAGAAGGCCACCGACGAGCAGAAGGCCGAGGCTGAGAAGAACGTGGAGAAGGATCTGCGCGACCAGATGGTTCTCGACGCTCTGGCCCAGAAGCTGGACGTCAAGGTCTCCCAGGCCGACGTGTTCAACTTCCTCGCCTCCATTGCCCAGCAGTACGGCATGGATCCGAACGCCTTCATCCAGGCCATCATCAAGAATGGCCAGCTTGGCTCCGCCGTGCAGGAAGTCGGCCGCTCCAAGGGCCTGCTCGCCGGTATGCGCGCCGTCAAGTTCACCGCCGACGGCGAGGTCGTCGACCTCTCCGGCTTCCTGGGCGAAGCTGCCGAGGATGAGGAAGCCGAGTCCGTCGAGGCCGCTTCCGCAGCCGCTGCCGTGGCCGACGAGCTGTCCAAGTCCGACGAGGACAAGGCTGCCGACGCCGAGTGAGCATGACCGTCTCGCAATAGCGTGATCGCTGGAGCGTGACTGTTCGAGCCCGGAACCCATACGGTTCCGGGCTCTGTTATATTTGGCTCCCCGCATCGGGTTGGTAGGTGTGAGTTGCCCCAATGCGGTACGCAACCGGTTCCCCTGCCACAAGAGCTGTCGGCGATGGTCGGCCACATCTCGGTTCTCTTGTCATGCGAGCTGTTGGCAGTGTTCGCCCCCATTTCTCGGCTCCCTTATCATGAGAGCTGTCGGCGGAGCCGACTGAGGGGTAGTCTTGCGATGGAGCACATGACGATTCCGTTTCCGCGGAAGCCCCTGTACGCTCCTACCCTTCACGGGTCGCTTCCGGAACGAGAGCCACAGAGGCGGACGACAAACAAGACAGAACATGAGGAGTTGGCGCAATGACACACACGCAGACGAACGCACAACTCGATGGAAAACGCCTCGGCTGGATCATCCTCGCCGTACTCACGCTTGGCTCGGTCATTGGTGCGGGCGCAGGACTGTTGACACTGTTGCTCTACGGTGTCGAACATGTGATGCTCGGCTACATCGAGGGCTCGGGACTGCCCGGTCCGTTCGGTGTGCCTGCGATGCGCCGGCTGATTTCGGTGACGCTCGGCATGACGGTCGCCGGTGTGGTCTGGTATTTGCTGAGGCACAAGACCACGAAAGTGCCGTCGGTCAAGAAGGCTGTGGCGGGGGAGCGGATGCCGGTCTGGCAGACCGTGCTGCATGTCGTGCTGCAGATCTTCATTGTTGGTTCCGGCGCGTCGATCGGCCGGGAGGTCGCACCGCGCGAACTTGGTGCGATGCTCGCCCAGCGGTTCTGCGATTTGCTGCATATCGAGGGCGATAGTGGCATCGACCGCCGCATGGTAGTGGCAGTGGCGGCCGGCGCTGGTCTGGGTGGCGTCTACAACGCGCCGTTGGCCGGCATGTTCTTCGCCGTGGAGATTCTGCTGGTGGACGTGACGCTCGAGAAGGTGGCATTCGGTCTGGGCATGTCTGCGGTGGCTGCGTTCGTGGCGGCCGCCATCAAGGGCCATCACACGTTCTACGACATTACCGCCATGCAGCCCACTTCCACGCCGACACTGATGCTGTTCGCTCTGTTGTGCGGCGCGGCATGCGGCGTGGTAGGAGCTTGGTTCCGCAAAGGATCCTCATGGGCACAGGCGCATCAGCCGGCCGGACGCGCTATCCTGTGGCAGATGCCGCTTGCTGGTCTGGTGACCGGTCTGGTGGCGGTGTTCGTGCCGCAGGTGATGGGCAACGGCCGTGCCGCCGCACAGCTTGGCTTCAGCACGTTCATTCCCGAGGTCGCCGGACCTTCCGGTGCCGCTCAGTCGTCGGATTCCGCTGCTGCGTCGCCGTGGACGCTGCTGAGCGGAGGGAGCGGCGTCGTCGCCGGTGGCGCGGTCGATGGTACTGGATCATCCGCCGGTGCGTCCGGTACCGTTGCGTCTTCGGGTGCATCCGTCACTGGCTCAGTCGCCGATTCGTGGCTCGATTTCGGCTCCGGCGTTGCGCCCAACGCCGGCACGGTGCTGACGCTCTCCCACGTCGGGATGATTCTGGGCGTGCTGGCCTTGACGTTCGCTGCCAAGGCGCTGATCACGCTGATGACCATACGCTCCGGCGCGTCCGGCGGCGTGCTCCAGCCGGGCATCGCGTTGGGTTCCACGCTCGGCGCGATGCTGGGACTTGTCTGGATGTTCGCCTTCCCCGCCGATTCGGTCACCGCTTGCGCGCTGATCGGCGCGGCTGCGTTGTTGGCCGCATCCCAGCAGGCCCCGCTCATGGCCATGTGCCTCGTAATGGAGCTGACCGAAGCGCCGATCACGTTCTTCGTGCCGGTCGGATTGGCAGTAGCCGCCTCCGCGTTGGTCTCCAAGTGGGTGCTGGATGGCATGAAACGCCGGGAGACCGCCGGACATCCGGTACAGTAATGAGGAATATTCAATTGTGACGGAACGAATGGAAAGGTGCTCATGATCACCGGGGCCACGAAAAGCAAGGTCGATGACATCTGGCAACGCATGTGGGAGGGCGGCATCACCAATCCGCTTGAGGTGATCAGCCAGCTCACGTATCTCATGTTCATGAAGTCGCTGGACGACAAGGAGCTGGAAGCCGAGCAGATGGCGCAGTTGACCGGCGTACCGGCCACCAAACTCACCTTCCCGCAGACCCCGGAGGGTCAGGCATTGCGCTGGAGCCGGTTCAAGAACCTGCCGGCAGAGCAGATGTTCGCCGTGGTCTCCCAGCAGGTGTTCCCGTTCCTGAAGACCCTGCACACCGGCAACGCATTCGCCGAAAGCATGGAGGATGCGTCATTCGGATTCAATAAGCCGAAGACATTGGAGCGTGCGGTCTCCGGCATCGATGATCTGCTGACGAACGTGGTCAGGGACCAGGATGATCTCGGCGACCTGTATGAATACATGCTGAGCAAGCTCAACACTGCCGGCGCGAACGGCCAGTTCCGTACACCCAAGCACATTCGTGACCTGATGGTCGGCCTGCTCGATCCGAAACCCGGTCAGCTCATAGGAGACCCGGCCTGTGGCACGGCAGGATTCCTGATCTCCGCCGCCGAATGGATTCGCGCCCATCACGGCGATGCGATGAGCGCTGAGGATTGGAACCTGTTCGAGGGCGAACAGTTCACCGGATTCGACACCGATCAGACGATGGTGCGCATTTCCGCGATGAACCTGCTGCTGCACGGCGTGGAGAATCCGGACGTGCGCAATCAGGACAGTCTGTCGAGACTCAACACGATTCGTAGCCGGTTTGATGTAATCCTCGCGAATCCGCCGTTCACCGGTTCGCTGGACGTGGAGGACATCGACGATTCCCTGAAGTCGATCGTCCAGACCAAGCAGACGGAACTGCTGTTCGTGGCCCTGTTCCTGCGCATGCTGAAGCTCGGCGGCCGGTGCGCGTGCATCGTACCGAATGGCGTGCTGTTCCGTTCCAATGCGAAAGCGTATCGTGAGCTGCGCCGCGAACTGGTGGACCATCAGCGTTTGGAAGCGATCATCTACATGCCTTCCGGCGTGTTCAAGCCGTATTCGGGAGTCAGTACCGCGATTCTCGTGTTCACGAAAACCGACGCGCCGAACAGCACCGACAAGGTATGGCTGTACAACATGGAGCATGACGGCTTCACGCTGGACGACAAGCGCGACGAGGACGTGAGCCACAACGATATTCCGGATATTCTCGAACGTTGGGCGCACTTGGATGCCGAGGACGCGCGCGAACGCACCGCGCAGAGCTTCTTCGTCACCCGCGACGACATCGCCGAACAGGATTATGACTTCAGCTTCAACAAATATGTGAAGGTCGAATACGAGAAGAAGGAATACCCGCCAACCAGCCAGCTCATGGCCGAACTGCGCGAGTTGAACGATGAGTTCGTGAGCGGACTCAACGCCCTCGACGCCATGCTTGCCAAGGATGGTGAGTGATGGGGAATTGGGTATCTCTCAAGGATGCTTGTTCTAAAGGATCGTCGTCTTTACGACAGAAAGACTTGCATAATGCAGGTAGGTACCCGGTGTATGGTGCTGCCGGTGTTGTGGGATTTCTTGATAATTATCAGTATGACCGCGATTACGTTGCGGTGATTAAGGATGGCGCTGGAGTCGGGCGTGTTCTTCTATGTAGTGCTTATTCGTCTGTGCTGGGGACACTTCAGCCGATTATTCCCAATGAATCTATAACTCTTTCCTATCTTCGTTTTCTTCTTAGCGGCATGCATCTTGCTGATTATTCTTCAGGTGCAACAATTCCGCATATCTATTTCAAAGATTATGGAGAAAGTGTTGTTAATCTTCCTGACATTGAAGAGCAGAAGACCATTTCTTGTCTTTTTGAGAGGATTCTTCAGCAGATAAAGTTAGCAGAGCAGATGCTCGCCAAAGCCGACGATCTCATTCAATCCCGCTTCGTCGAAATGTTTGTCGATATTCAAGAGCGAACAACAGTGTCGCATTACGTGAAGAGTTTTTCATCTGGGAAAAGTCTCGCAAGTAAAGAGCGTTGCATCAATCTTGTCTTGAAAACCAGTGCTGTGGCGTCGAATACTTTCGATGAAACGCAGGTCAAATATTTGCCTTTCGATTATGTTCCGAATCCTGACCATGAGATCAAACATGGTGATGTGATCATCAATCGAAAGAACACGGTTCAATTGGTGGGATCTACTGGATACGTGTGGCAATATCCGAAGAATATGTATCTATCAGATTTGCTATGGAAAGCCAATCTCGATGAGACTACGTGTAATCCTATCTTCCTTTGGCAGTTGCTTGTGAATCGTTCTGTGCATCGTCGGATTAGTGCGATGGCGACTGGTGCGAATAGCAGCATGGCCAACATCACCAAACCGAATTTGATGCAATTGCCAGTTGTGTTGGTACCCCTCGCCCTCCAATACGAGTTCGCCGAGTTCGTCACGAAGGTCGAGTCCCTTAAGTCCGCTACCCGCCAGCAGCTCGACCGTTTCAACACCCTCTACGACAGCCTCGCCCAACGTTACTTCGCCGAATAACAGTAGTGGTGGCGGACAAAAGTATTTATGCTTTCGTCCGCCACCACCCATATCGTCTACAGTTTTCTGACTCGACTCGTTTCCCGGTCGTCAACAATGAAAGAACCGTCGTTAACGGCGTGCAATCTTGCATTCAGTTCGCCGAGCAGACGCAGCATGGTCGCTTTGTCATGTCGTTCCTTGTTGCGGTTGAACCAGCAGGCTTGACCGTGCGAATCCAGCTCATAGTATGAGGTAAATAAGTCGCCGATTGTCTTGTTCAATTGACGGATTTGCTCATCGTTATCCACTATCGCATTACCGGTCAGCGGCTCTCCGGTTTCGAAATCCGAAGGCCAGATTGCCCCTTGTAAAAAATCAAGCTGAATACGAATGGTATCAATTTTGTCACTCATTTACCGTATCTCTCTATCAGTTTGTGTGCAGTCCGGTCATTGATGGGATACGCAGAAATGACGATCGCCGCCACCGCACGCCGCTGCAATCGTTATTTGAGCTCCGACGGCTTCCATGCAAGCAGCTGTTTGGCTTTGTCTTTGTCGTTGATATGACGCGAAATGGTGAAGTCCAGATCTGCATCAAGTTGATATTTCCGAGTGACCTCGGGGAAACGCGCCTGTGCTGTTTTCAGAGCATGTATCAGAAGCTCGCTTTGTGTTGCGTCGATAAGCTCGTCATTGACTTCACTCAGCAGAACCAACTCCTGACTGGTGCAGCTATTCATAAGGAACGATATATACCCGTTTACGTCTTCGAGCAGTGCATCGGAAAGATCTTTCCAATATTGGTTGAGGCTGTATGAATCTTCCGGGTGAATATGCTCGTATCGGGCTAAGATTCCGCGTACTTTATCGATGTTGAACATATCCTCAAATCCTTCCTGGTCTATTCTTTCGTGTTGCCTTGTTCTTCCGCCACAAATAGTCAGGCTGTACTTCTGCGGGGAACACGGTATCCGCGAGTCCGTTTCGTTTGATTACGCCGACTCTTACTCGTTTCCATGTTCCCCAGATGATGTGGCCATCCGGCGCGTTCCGGTTGCTTTTCAGCTGCATGATGTGTTCTGCCGCGTTGGTAATGTCTCGTTCTCCCCAATGTTGAGGAAACCAAGTCTGCCGTATACCGGTTCTTTTCGGAGTGTATTTATGTCTCGGCACGTATCCGGTACGGACACCATTAGGATAAGTGACAACGACATGGTATTCGATGCCATTCAGGTCCATGATTTCCATTGCGATTTGACCGTGGCCTCCGGCTTTGAGGCGATCGGGATGTCCGTTTCTATGCGTGTACTCACCGTCAAGGCTATGAATGATGCCTTGATGATGGACAAGCCGACTGCCGTGTGATGTGTAATATCGGCCTGACTCGCCTGATCCCATTGCTTAGTTCTCTCCCTTTGCGCTAGTTATCATGTGTGTTTTACGAATATCGCTAGTGAAATGAAGAAACCGTTGAGGACCGTACTCCTTGATAAACGGGGCAAAGACCTCTTCTGGTATATCGCCATATACAATGACTAGACAGGGGTCGACGACTCTGAACAATTCACGTAATCCGAGCATGAACATATGACGATCTTCCTTGGTTCGGATACAACCATGAGTTCCGATTGCGACAGTGGAACCTTTGTCAATACCGTCAAAGCAGAAGGCGAAGCTCTTTTCATTTCCCCAACGGACTGTTGCCACGGTTGTAATACCATGACGCTGATAATATCGTCCGACCAGTCGGTTATATGCGCAGTTTCTCTCCTGCATCCATAGAGGAGCATTCCTGTATAGGCTAAAGTCCGGTGAGAGGATTCCTGCTGCCGAATTGAATAATTGCAAATATCGCTGGGGATGCCTAAGCAATACCTTGAAATGTATGTCATGGAGGAAGAAGTGAATAAATGATTTAGAGATATCAGAGTGTCTGGTCTTATTAAAAGCGACCAGATCCTTGATTCTGTCCATATCTATCTGGATTCCTTGGATGCGTGGCATGTCGTAGTCGCCGCGCAATTCGACTCCTTCCCAGAAGCAGTCCGGTAAGTCATCCCATATAGGCGTCGTGGATTTTGGCTTTGGCGTGGCCGGCACATCGAACAGAGGTATCATGTTGCTCTCTTCATATTGCATATTCTTATGAATTCTCCTTACTGATCCGCCGGCCATTGTTAAGAAATCGTTTGGCCTGTGACTTTATTTATCTGACTGTTCGTCTTGATGGTTGTCCCTTTTATTCGGTCGTTGTCCTTTGGCTGCTGGGGCTAGGAATCCACGTTTGCGTGCTGTGGCGATCCATCGCTGGGCGTTGGGAAGCTTCGTGTTGTTGTGCTCCGCGAGGAGTTTGGCGATGTTCCTGCCGGGGTTTGCTTGTTCGATGGCATCGTATTGGCGCCCGACGAGGGCGAGGAACTGGTCGGAGCCACTGGCTTTGGGAAGCGGGGACATCGGATCGGTTTGGTCGCTGGTTCCGAGCGCGAATGCTCGGTTGAGAGCGATGATGTTCTGCACTTCATGCCGCGAATATGCGGTGGCGATGGCGGCCACCGGGATGTCCCTCAAATCATTGCCGCTGATTTCATGGCCTTGGTTGAAGGGAACGATGACGGATGAGATGTAGATCTCGCGTGATTCCGGCATTCTGGACTGAAGGCGAAGCATGACTTCGAGATCGGTCTCCATATTACGTACGCGTACCCAACGGTGGCCCATGACGTAGTAGGAGCGGACCGATCTGGGTGTGGTCATCATATTGTCCCTGATTACATCGGCGTCGGTCATATCGCCGTAGGTTAGTGGACAGCCGGCAAGTTGTTCGAGGATTGTGTCCTTGCTGATGGGCTGTTGCGTTTCGCGAGTTGGTGCCGCGCCGATTCTGGCTAGCGTGTCGGTCATGTCTTCCGAGGCTGCGTTGGAAACTTCTTTCCAGGGGAAAGGCAATTCTATGCTATTCATGGCTCACAGTATACAGTGCATGCAATATAACGTCAAGAGATATTCAAAAATCGATGTGCATACAATGACATCATCTTGTGGGTGGTGTTGCTAAAGGATGCGATACGTGTGGTATTGATGCTGCGGACGAGTAAGAGAATGTGTGTCTTGTGGTGTAAGTGAGATCAGCGCAGATGGTTTGTCACGCAGGTCGAATCCCTCAAGGCCACCACCCGCCAGCAGCTAGACCGTCTTAACACCCTCTACGACAGCCTGGCCCAACGCTACTTCGCATGAATGGCGTCAGTGTTTGCTGATTGTCGCAATGACATATCATTCGTTAATCCGCGCATGTTGTATTACAATGTTTATACATTGTTGATTGATGGAGGTGTGTGATGGGGGATACAGCAACGATCACATTTCGGACGGATCCGCAGATCAAGCGGCAGGCGAAGGAGCTGTATGAGTCGATGGGGTTGGACTTATCGACCGCTCTGAACATGTTCCTGCGTCAATCACTTACGGATAACGGTATGCCGTTCCGCGCCACAAGGGAGAACCCGGCTAACGCGGAGGCGCGTCGTCAGGCCGATATTCGTCAGGGGGCGTCGTTCTCGTCGGTGAACGATTTGATGAAGGACCTTATGGATGCTTAGATCCGTCTTTCGCACCACGCAGTTCAAGAAGGATTTCAAAGGGTTGCTTAAGAAAAACTATGATCCGGACAAGCTGCGCAAGGCCGTCGAGACGTTGATGGCCGAAGATCGTGACTTATTGTCGACCAAATACCGTGACCATGCGTTGGTGAACAACTGGAAAGGATACCGGGAGATTCATATTGAGGGCGACTGGTTGCTCATCTACCGCGTTGATCGCGGAGAGTTGCAACTGGTGCTCACTCGAACGGGTTCACACGACCAACTCTATTAATTCAAAGCCGCCACCCGCCAGCAGCTCGACCGTCTCAACACCCTCTACGACAGCCTGGCCCAACGCTACTTCGCCGAATAGCAACGGTGGCGTCGATTCCATGTTCACGGGAACGATGGTCGACGCCACAGTAATAGTTGTCAGAATTCCGGCGGTTTCCATGCAAGCAGCTGTTTGGCTTTGTCTTTGTCGTTGATGTGACGCGAAATGGTGTAGTCCATATCTGCGCCAAGTTGATATTTCCGAGTGACCTCGGGGAAATGCGCCTGTGCAGTTATCAGAGCATGTATCAGGAGCTCGCTTTGTGTTGCGTCAATAAGCTCGTCATTGACTTCACGAATCCGATAGTATGATGACCTAGTACAAGGAAACCTTGTCTCAGGCCCAGAAGGGGGACGGCATGCCGATTGTAAGTATGTTCTTCGGCATCATCGTTCGCATGTATGCCGATGATCACAAGGAGCGGAGTCATGTCATTTCTTGATTATCTGTGTGAGGTAACTGAAGTGCGGCCATTGGATGGCTACAAGCTCCATGTGATATGTTCGGATGGTGCTTCAGGAATCTTCGATATGACGAAATACCTTGATCAAGGTGCATTCCAAGCATTGCGAGATCCTAGCATGTTCCGCAGCGTGCGGCTTGTCGCCGGTGCTCCGACCTGGTCAAACGGCATGGACATAGCCCCCGAACGGATTCGTTCGGATATGACGGTCGCGTAGCACAAACCTATTACAGTCCATATGATTGTGCGGCCTACAGTGTGTGATGGGTGGCTGCAGACAAAGGAGTCGAGCAATGGCAAACTTCTCGTTCCTCATCGGGCAGAGCAATTATGAGATGTTCGCCGATGCGTGTCTGGAGGCGGAGCGGGCGATGTCGCTGTCGCCCACCATCAGCGCGTTGGCGGCTCGCCGCGCGTTCGAGCTCGCCGTCAAATGGGTGTATGCCGCCGACGAGACCGTTAAACCACCATACAAAGACAACCTGCAGTCTCTCGTCCACGAACCCACCTTCCGCGACGCTCTCGCAGACAACCGCCTGTGGGAATCCTTGCAATACATCATCACGGCCGGCAATATGGCCGCCCATCGCAATGCGCAGCTCAAGCCCGAAGATGCGTTGTTTTCCCTGAAGATTCTCTTCCTGTTCATCCAATGGATCGACTACAGCTACGGTAGCCGTTATACCAAACGTGTCTTCGATCCCAAACAGGTTCCGGCAGTCAGCCATGCACTCGCGGCCAAGCAACGCAAAGCCCAGGAAGACGCCGCGCGTAAGGAATACGAGGCGCAGCTTGGTGAGCAGACTGTGCGCATCGCACAACTCGAAGAGCGGATTCGCGCGTTAAGCGACCAGCTTGCCGCCCGCAAGGCCGAACAGCCGGCCATGCCGAAGCTTCCCGCCGACGAGTACAGCGAATACGAGACGCGCAAACGGTTCATCGACCTTGACCTGCAATTGGTCGGCTGGAACATGCAGCGCGACGTCATAGAAGAGTATCCGGTCACCGGTATGGAAGGAAATCCGGGACAACAAGGTCGCATCGATTACCTGCTCAATGGACGCGACGGCAAACCACTCGCCATCATCGAAGCCAAACGCACCTCATACGAGCCGGCAAAAGGATTGCAACAAGCACGCCTCTATGCCAATTGTCTCGAACGACAATTCGGCTACCGTCCGCTTATCTTCATCTCCAACGGCTACCGCACGTATTTTGTGGACGACGACAACGGCTCATACCGTGAAGTCGGCGAAGTGTTCGCCCAGGACGACCTGCAACGCATCATCGACCGGCGCCGCAACGCCATCGACCCGTCCACCGTCCCCGTCAACCGTTCTGTCGCGGGCGGTGACGGCCGCTACTATCAGCTCGAAGCCATCCAAGCCGTGTGCGAGAACCTCAACCAAAGGCAACGCCGCAGCCTGCTCGTCATGGCCACCGGCACCGGCAAGACGCGAGTCTCCGCAGCGCTCGCCGACGTACTCATGCGCGCCGGACTCGTCAAGAACGTACTGTTCCTCGCCGACCGCGTCGAACTCGTCTCGCAGGCGAATAGCGCATATGGCGAATACTATCCCGACTGGTCGCTGTGCAATCTATGCGACAACAAACATGATGCGGACGCGCGCGTGGTCTTCTCCACCTACCAGACCATGATCAACGCCATAGACACGGAAGCCGGAGCGGACGGCAAACCTGCGTTCTCGGCCGGACATTTCGACCTGATCATCGTGGATGAGGCCCACCGTTCGATCTTCAAGAAATACCGGGTGATTTTCGAGCATTTCGACGCGATCATGGTCGGGCTCACCGCCACGCCGCGCAACGAAGTGGATCGCAATACCTACGATTTCTTCCACGTCGAACATGGCGTGCCTACGTACGTGTACGAATACGCGACCGCGCTCAAAGACCATGTGCTTGTGCCGTATCAGAACATCGAAGCCAAAACGAAGTTCATGGACGAAGGCATCACCTACGACGAGCTGTCCGAAGAAGACAGGGTCCGTTACGAGGAGGACTTCGGCGACAGCGCGGACGAAGACGACGGCAAGGCCGATATTCCCGATCATATCGATGCGGACGCGCTCAACAAGTATGTGATGAATCCGAAGACCGTCGATATCGTATTGCAGGACCTGCACGATCACGGCATCCGAACCGACGGCGGCGAGCGGCTCGGCAAAACCATCATCTTCGCGGCAAACCAACTGCATGCCCGCTTTATCGTCGAACGGTATGCACGGCTCTATCCGAAGGAATCATCCAACGGATTCATCAAAGCCGTGCTGCACAGTGAGGACTATGCGCACAGCATCATCGCCGAATTCAAACACAAACCGAATCCGGTCATCACCGTATCCGTCGACATGATGGACACCGGCGTCGACGTGCCCGAAGTCGTCAATCTCGTGTTCTTCAAGAAGGTGCGGTCCAAGATCAAGTTCTGGCAGATGATCGGCCGAGGCACCAGACTGTGCCCGGAACTCGACTGCGTGGACGGTGGCGAGGAACACTTCGGCAAACGATATTTCAAGATCTTCGACTACTGCGGCAACTTCGCGTTCTTCCGCGAACAGACAAACGTCGTAGAAGACAAGCCGGCCGCCTCGGTGAGCGAGCGCATCTTCGCGCGTAAAGCCGAACTCATCCACGCCTTCCAATCAGGCACATACCTTGACGACCAGCAGATAGCCCAGTGGCGCGAAACGCTGGTAGACGATGTGTGCGGCCAAATCAACGGCTGGGATGTGAACAAGGTCGCGGTACGACTCAAGCGCGAATACGTCGAACGGTACCGCAACCGCGACGTGTTCACGTCATTGGACGATCTCAACGTGCGAGAACTCGCCACGGAACTTGCCCCGCTGGCCCATTATGACGAAGACGACATATACGCGCTGCGATTCGATGCGCTCATGTACGGGTTCATGGTGGCCCGTGCAACGGGTGCGGCCAGTGCGACATACGCGACGAAAGTCAGGGCGCTCGCCGCACGTCTCTATGATCGAATGACCATACCGCAGGTGAACAGTCATAAGGAGCTGATCGCCTCGCTCGCTCACGATGAAGAGCACCTGTCTGGAATGTCCGTGGCCGAACTGGAACAGGTGCGACTTCAGTTGCGTGGCCTCGTCCGCTTTATCGCGGATTCCGGCGCGCGCAGAATCATCGTCACCGACCTGACCGATCCGCTCATCGAGCGCACGGAAAACCTGCCGTTCGACATCACCGAGCATTTTGAGGATTACAAGCTCAAGGTCAATCGATATGTCAACGAGCACAGGGAAGATGGCGTAATCCGCAAGCTGCGGCATAACGAGCCGCTGGATGTCGACGATTACAGCGAGCTCGAGCGCATACTGGTCCGCCAACTCGGTTCGCGAATTGAATACGAGACCTCATACGGCTCGATGCCGTTCGGCCTGCTGGTGCGGCGCATCGCCAAGCTCGACCATCAGGCGGCGATGGATGCGTTCGCCGACTTCATCAACACCCATACGTTGAATCAGGCGCAGATCAATTTCCTGCACACGGTGGTGGATTACGTCGAGCGCAACGGCTATCTCGAACCCGAGCAACTGACCAAGCCGCCGTTCGACAGGCCACGGCCGATGATGAAACTGTTCGATGCCAAGCAAATGGGCGATCTCGTGTTGTGCATCCGCAAGGTCAAGCAGAACGCCATGCTGCCGGGCGACGCCGATACCATGCGGATGTAGGGGAGGGGGCGCATGTCCGCGAACACGGAGGACCGCAGGGCGTTGGAGGAGCTTGCCGGCGAGCCGCTCGCCGAGCGGATCGGCTACTACCGCAAGCCGTTCATGGTGCTGTGGGCGGCCATCCAGGAGGCGTCCAGCGAACTGGTCGAGGACTACGGCCTCAGCCAGGACATGGCCCAGCTATGGGTAGCCGAACAGATGCGGCAGGTGTCGGACTCGCTGGTCGATCGGCTCGCCGAGAAGGCCGTGGCGCGTGGGGCGAGCAAGTCGAACGTGGCGCGGGCGGCGGGGGCGAGCCCGGCAAACGCGGAACGCCGGTTCCCGAGACTGAAAGACGATGGCGCCCGAACGCAGGAGCGGCTCCTCATCGACGATGTGCTCGACACGTTGGAATAAGCCAATCGCGAGGCAGTTTCCTAGGGGCGCCGCGATGCCGGATGCCGGGGTGAGACGGGGGCGATGGAATCGGACTGTCGGCGCGAGGATTGCGGAATCGAGCGCCCCTGCGCCTACGCTTGCCGCCGAAATGCAGGCGAAATTCCGCCGGCAGTCGCTTCAAGGCGGTAGTCTGAACAATGTTCGAGTTATTAGAAGGAGTACCAAGGTGAGCAATACCTTTGCGACCTTGCCGGTCATGGCGGGCGAGGACGTCCCGGCCGGCCCCGTCGACCCGATTTTCAACCGTCTGCTCAAGGACCGCATCATCTGGATGGGCGAAGAGGTCAAGGACGATATGGCCAACCGCATTTGCGCCCAGCTGCTGATGCTGGCGGCGGAGGATCCGAAGAAGGACATCTGGCTGTACATCAACTCTCCGGGCGGCTCCATCACCGCCGGCATGGCCATCTACGACACCATGCAGCTCATCGAGCCGGATGTGGCGACCGTAGGCCTCGGCATGTGCGCATCCATGGGCCAGTTCCTGCTGAGCTCCGGCACCAAGGGCAAGCGTTACCTGACCTCGCACGCCCGTGTGCTCATGCACCAGCCTTCCGGCGGCATCGGCGGCACCGCCACCGACGTGCGCATCAACGCCGAACTCATCATGGACATGAAGAAGACCATGAGCGAGCTGACAGCCGAACAGACCGGCCACACCGTCGAGGAGATCTACCGCGACAACGAGTACGACCACTGGTTCACCGCGCAGGAAGCCCTCGAATACGGTTTCGTGGACAAGCTCGTGACCACGCCGGACACCATCGGAAACAAGGGGGAGTGAGACTCATGGCAAGTGAAGAAGCGAAGTTCGCGGCCCGCGCCGACCGTCTGGCCGGGCGCTCCGGCGTGGCCGGTTTCATGCCCGCCGCCGCCCGCGCTCAGGCGTTTGCCGCCGCGCCCGCCCAGATGCCGACGAACCGTTACATCATGCCGCAGTTCGTGGAGAAGACCCCGTACGGCATGAAGACCCAGGATGCATACTCCCGCCTGTTCGAGGACCGCATCATCTTCCTCGGCGTGCAGGTGGACGACGCCTCCGCCGACGACGTGATGGCCCAGCTTCTGGTTTTGGAATCCCAGGACCCGAACCGTGACGTGATGATGTACATCAATTCTCCCGGCGGTTCGATGACCGCCATGACCGCCATCTACGACACGATGCAGTACATCAAGCCCGACGTGCAGACCGTCTGCCTTGGTCAGGCCGCCTCCGCCGCCGCTATCCTGCTGGCCTCCGGCACTAAGGGCAAGCGTCTGATGCTGCCGAACGCCCGCGTGCTCATCCACCAGCCGGCCATCGACCAGGGATTCGGCAAGGCCACGGAGATCGAGATCCAGGCCAAGGAGATGCTGCGCATGCGCGAATGGCTGGAGGAGACCCTCGCCAAGCACACCGGTCAGGATGTGGAGAAGATCCGCCGCGACATCGAGGTGGACACCTTCCTGACCGCTTCTGAAGCCAAGGAATACGGCATCGTGGACGAGGTGCTGGAACACCGCCGGTAATCGGGCGTGAACCAGAGAAGGCGCACTTCGTGCCTTTCGAATATGGGCATTGCAATACCCTCGGCCTGTGTCGGCCGGGGGTATTGTGTTAGAAAACGGCGAGAACGACGCCTGTGCCATGCGATGGTTCCGGTGTCGTCGTGGTCATACGACGTCGAACAGCGTGTACAGACGGCGAAGGAGCATTATGGGGCGTGTAGTGAGCTATAACGACGACGTACCGCGTTGCACGTTCTGCGGTAAGACCGAGCGCCAGGTCAAGAAACTCGTGGCCGGCCCGAATGCCTCCATCTGCGATGAATGCATCGCGCTGTGTGTGGATATCATCGCGGAGGAGCGTGTCAAGGACGCCGAAGTCAATGCGTTGCAACTGCCCAAACCGGCTCAGATCTTCGAATATCTGAACAGGTATGTGGTGGGGCAGAATGACGCGAAACGAACACTGTCCGTGGCTGTCTACAACCATTACAAACGCGTCAATATGGAACTTGAGGACGATGCCCTCCGTCTGGACGGTTCGGAGCGCGCTCATGCGGGCGTACGGCGGAAAGGCGTCAACGATGCCCGCGATCCGTTGGCGGATGTCGAAGTGGCGAAATCCAACATCCTGCTGCTCGGTCCCACCGGCGTGGGCAAGACCTATCTGGCGCAATCATTGGCGAGGGTGATGAACGTGCCGTTCGTGATCACCGATGCCACCACGTTGACCGAAGCCGGATACGTCGGCGATGACGTGGAGACCATTCTCCAGCGACTGCTGCAGGCCGCTGACGGAGACGTCGGCAGGGCGCAGCATGGCATCATCTATATCGACGAGATCGACAAGATCGCCCGTAAATCGGGGGAGAACACATCCATCACCCGTGATGTGTCAGGCGAAGGCGTGCAGCAAGCTCTGCTCAAGATTCTGGAGGGCACCATAGCGTCCGTGCCACTGGAAGGCAGTCGCAAGCACAAGGAACAGGACACCGTGCAGATGGACACGCGCGGCATCCTGTTCATCTGCGGTGGGGCGTTCATCGGCCTGACGGACATCATTCGCAAGCGGCTGGGGCGGCGTGAAACCGGATTCGGCACGAATTGGCATAATGCCGATCTGGACGATGCGCAATTGCTGGAACAGGTCAATGCGGATGATCTTGCCGAATTCGGTTTGCTTCCGGAATTCATCGGTCGCCTTCCGGTGACCAGTGTGCTGCGGGAACTGGATGCGGACGATCTTGTCGCAGTGCTGACGACCCCCGCGAACGCCTTGGTGAAACAATACCGCAAATTGTTCGCAGTGGACGGGGTCGACCTGGCATTCACCGAAGAGGCTATTCGAGCCATCGCCGAAACCGCCATCAGCCAGGGCATAGGTGCAAGGGGATTGCGCACCATCATCGAACGGACGCTGCAGGATACGATGTTCCGCATTCCCAGTCTCGAAGACGTGCGTCAGGTGATCGTCGACAAGGCGAGCGTGCTTGGAGAGGGAAGCCCAAAGCTCTTGCAGACCGCCATGCAGCCGGATGATGCCGGTCGACTTCGAGAGGCGTGATCGGGTCGTTTCGGAGACGGAAAAGCGGAAAACCGTTGGTATGACGCGGTTCCGCGTATGTGTCACGATGCGACACGCCGAGTTGCGAGATGGCAAGAAGTGGGTATTATATATCGAGTTGTTTGAACGACAACATGCGCCGGTAGCCCAGCGGATTAGAGCAGCTGACTACGGATCAGCAGGTCGCAGGTTCGAATCCTGTCCGGCGCACTCCCGAACCACGGGGATAACAGTGGTATGCGCCGGTAGCCCAGCGGATTAGAGCAGCTGACTACGGATCAGCAGGTCGCAGGTTCGAATCCTGTCCGGCGCACGATAAAGCCCCGAAAGCGTATGCTTCCGGGGCTTTTCCAATGAAGGTCCATGTTCGGCATGCGGGTCTGCGGATATGCGGCGTGCGGCTACGATGATGTGGGTTTGCGGTTGGTCATCAAGGATGACCATCAGCGTAGTGGAAGGACGGAGTGCGGTGGCGCAGGAGCGGTTGGCCCGATATGATTTCGATACCATTCTCGAACGGCATGGATCCACGTCGTATAAATGGCATGAGATCGCCGAGCAGATGGGGCCGGACAGCGCCGACGTGGTGCCGCTGTCGGTCGCGGATATGGAGTTCAAGCCCGCTCCTGAAATCATGCAGGCCTTGGTCGAGTCCGCCTCCCGTGACGTGTTCGGGTACGACTACGTCACCGACGAATACTTCGACGCACTGATCGGCTGGATGAAACGCCGTCACGGCTTCGATGTGAAGCCGGAGTGGGTGAGCCTTTCCGATGGCGTGATGCCCGCAGTCAACACTGCGTTGCGCGCGGTGACCCATCCGGGGGATAAGGTCATCATCCAGCGCCCTGTCTATTACCCGTTCACCATGGCCTGTGAGCACAACGGTCTGACCATTCTCGACAACGAGCTGATACTGGATGAGCGATCCGGCCGCTACGTCATCGATTTCGATGATCTTGAAACCAAGGCATCCGATCCCAGATGCACCGCCATGCTGGTATGCAATCCGCACAATCCGGTAGGCCGCGTCTGGACGGCCGACGAGCTGCGTCGCATCGGCGACATCTGCCGGGACCATGATGTGGTGGTACTGTGCGACGAGATCCATGCCGACTTCACGTATCCCGGACACCGGGCCACGATGTTCTCCACGCTCGGATCCGCATATGCCGACAACGTGATCGAATTCACCGCGCCGTCCAAGACGTTCAACCTCGCCGGTCTGCTGTGCTCCAATGTGATCATTCCCAATGCCGGGCTCAAGCGACGGTTCGATACAGCCGCCGAGAACATCGGCGGGTTGAATGTCGGCCATTTCGGCATGGTGGCGTGCCAGGCCGCTTACCAGCACGCCGAAGGTTGGCTGGACCAGCTCATGGTCGTGCTCGAACGCAATCTGGGATTGCTGCGCGCATTCGCCGGACGTGTCGACGGCATACGGCTCATCGAGCCCGAAGGCACCTATCTGGCTTGGCTTGATTGCCGGGGGCTGGGATTCGATTCACCTGAAGCCCTGTGCACGTTCATGCACGTGCGCGGACGTGTCTGGCTCGACGAAGGCTCCATCTTCGGCGCATCCGGCGACTACTTCGAACGCATCAATCTGGCCTGTCCGACCGCACTGCTCGAACGTGTGCTCGACCGGCTCGAGACGGCGTTGTCCGAGCGATAGCCGACGATGGTCGTTTGTTCTCCGCTCAGCCCGGGGTGGAACGTCCGTAGCCATTTCGTAATATGGAAGGACGTACGAACATACTGGGGCGAGCACTCAGCCAACCATATTCGACCGGACTGATCAAGATGCCGATACCACGCCGGTTTCCCTGAAACACCGCGGTCTGTGTGCAACGGTTGTTGTCGTTAGGTGATGAAGAGCAAGGAGCATGAGATGGTGACGAAGACTTCGCAATGGCGGCTATGGAACTCCATCAAACGACTCGCCGCCTCGGACCGCGTCTCCGGACTGATCATGCTCGGCTTCGCGCTGGTCGGACTCATAGCGGCCAATCTTCCGTTGACCTATCACCTGTTCGAAACAATCGCGGAAACGCAGATCGGCATACCTTACACCAACATCGATCTGCCTATCGGCCATTGGGCCCAGGACGGTCTGCTCACGATATTCTTCCTGACCGTGGGACTCGAACTCAAACAGGAGCTCACCACCGGTTCGCTGTCCAATCCCAAGGCCGCAGCCGTGCCGATGCTGTGCGCTGCAGGAGGCATGCTGGTACCGCCGATACTGTTCGTTATCGTGTCCGCACTGTTCTCCCAGTACGGTCCCGGCGGCGTGGGCAATGTGGTGCTTCCCAGCACCGGCAGCATCATCCCGTTCGGCGAACTGGTCCATGGCTGGGCGGTGCCCACGGCAACGGATATCGCGTTCTCGCTGGCCGTGCTGGCCTTGTTCGCCAAAGGGCTTCCGGGATCGATCCGTGCGTTCCTCATGACGCTCGCCACGGTGGATGATCTGCTGGCCATCATCCTGATCGCGGTGTTCTTCTCGTCGCTCAATGATTGGTACTGGTTCGTCGGCATCGCCGTATGCACGGCTGTCTGGGCGTTGCTGGTGCGGATGAAACGCATACCATGGATCGCCGTGGGATTCGTCGGCATACTGGCTTGGGTGATGATGTTCGAGGCCGGTGTGCATCCCACGCTTGCAGGCGTGCTGGTGGGACTGTTCACTCCCTCCCGCGAAATGCACGGCGAGGCCTCGCCTCGTGCCGAACGATATGCCGCCAAGCTCCAGCCGTTCTCCGCGTTGCTCGCCTTGCCGATCTTCGCGTTGTTCGCCACTGGCGTGCACTTCGCGGAACTGACCCCTGAGCTCATGCTCTCGCCTCTGGTCATCGCGCTCATCGTGGCGTTGGCCGTCGGCAAGCCCCTCGGCATCGTCCTCACCGCATGGATCGCGACGCATGTCGGCGGATTGAACATGGCCAAAGGATTGAAGGTACGTGACCTGGTGCCCACCGCCTGCGCATGCGGCATCGGTTTCACGGTCTCCTTCCTGATTGCCTCGCTGGCGTACACCAATGCCGAATTGTCGGCGGAAGCCCGATTCGGCGTATTGGTCGGTTCGCTCATTTCCGCATTGGTTGCCGGTATACTGTTGCATCGTCAATCGAAGCGATTCGCGTTGAGGGCTGCAGGCAAGGCCACCGGTTCCGGCGCGGCACCTGCCGTAGATGCCGCCGACCATACGTTCGAAGAACATGCGGGCATGCTGGCCGACGGTACGCAAAGCGTGACGATGGAGGCATTCACGCCCGAGGAGATCGAGCAGATGCGGGCGGAACGTCTGCATCAATCGCAGAAGCGCGACGAGGGCGTGAGCACATTCAAGGAGATCATCAGATGGCCAAGAAGCAAAAGAAGGCCAAGAAAGCCGAAGACAGGAAAAACGCCGAGGAGACACTGATCGTCGAGACGGGAGACGTCGCTCCTGTCGACACTGTCGC
Organism: Bifidobacterium sp. UTBIF-68; assembly: GCF_006408855.1. Classification (NCBI taxonomy): domain Bacteria; kingdom Bacillati; phylum Actinomycetota; class Actinomycetes; order Bifidobacteriales; family Bifidobacteriaceae; genus Bifidobacterium; species Bifidobacterium sp. UTBIF-68. Next base: position 34,388 of record NZ_JFAN01000009.1, read on the forward strand.
CTCAGTCGACTCGGATGACGCCTCCCCGTTGGGAGATACCTATCATCGTGGGCCGGTGATTCTGCGTGGACAGATGATTCCGTCCGACAACACGACGGCCAATCTGCTCAAACCGGATCAGGATACCGACTGGCTGCATATGGATCCCTGGCGTGTGCTGCGGATCCAATCCGAGTTCGTGGATGGATTCGGTGCGCTGGCCGAGCTTGGCCCAGCCGTGGCCATTTTTGGCTCGGCACGTACCGCGCGCACCGAGCCTGCGTACAAGGCCGCACGTCGCATGGGCAGTCTGATAGCCAAGAAGAACATAGCGGTCATCACCGGTGGCGGCCCCGGCATTATGGAAGCGGCGAACAGGGGAGCGGCGCTCGCCGGCGGCAAGTCGGTGGGGCTCGGCATCGAGCTGCCTCACGAACAGGGATTGAACCAATGGGTGAATCTCGGCATGAGCTTCCGCTACTTCTTCGTCAGGAAGACGATGTTCGTGAAGTATTCCTCCGGTGTGATCGTCTGCCCGGGAGGATTCGGCACATTGGACGAGATGTTCGAACTATTGACCCTCGTACAGACCCACAAGGTGGCCGACATGCCCGTCGTATTGTACGACAAAGCCTACTGGCAGGGGTTGTTCGACTGGCTGAACGGCACGGTGAAGGAGCATGGGATGATCTCCTCCATAGATCCCCATCTGGTCGCCATGAGCGATGATCCCGACGAGGCCGTGGACATGGTTACCAAAGGGCTGTGAATGAGGCTTCCGCCACTGTGTCTGGCTACCGCTTGCAGGCGATCAGCAGACCGGTGCCATCCGGCGTAAGCGTGGATTCGAAGTCGGCGTCATCCTCCACTGTGGCGATCAGCTCCCGCATGGCGGTGGCTTTGACGCTGCGATCGGCGGCGTCCAGCACACCGCCCTGGTCGCCCGCTGTGGCAAGGACATCGGTGAAAGCGATGATGCCGTGCGAGCGCAGCAGACGCGATGCCTGATTGAAGGAGGCGGCATAATTCGCGGCATCGCCGGCGACGACGATGAAATCATAGTCGTCGCCGTTGAGTCTGGGCAGGAACACATGCGCGGGCGCATTGACCGCGCGCAACGATGTGTCGGTGGTGTCCTGCAGATCGGCAAAGGCCTTGCGGATCATCGCGATGCCCTGGGCGGTGGAGTCCACTGCGGTGAGCTGGCCGCCGCCGTTGAGTGCCTGCACCAATTGTACGGTCTCCACCACGGAACCGGTGCCGATGGCGATCACCGAAGAAGCGCCGGTCAGATGGACCAGCATGGCCAGCAACTGCGCCTGCGCGGCGGAGCCTTGCGGCTGGCCGGCCTGCTCTGCTTTGGCCCGTACCGCGGCGACAACCGGTGTCTGGCGTTCCAGGGCATGCTCCTCGGTGAACTCCCACGCTTTGGCGAGATTCGTGTACTGTGTTTTATCCATTGCAACAACCTTTTTGACGATGTAGTCGGTCTGGCTTCAATCCTGTTCGCATCCGCATGGGAGGGGTGCAGGCGCCCTCTATCGTTCGCGGACCTTGGCCACGATCTGCCACATCTCCTCGCCGACGTCGATGCCACGAGGACAGTGACGGGAGCATGCGCGTACGGACTGGCACGCGGCCACGCCATCCGCCGTGTCGATGGCATCCATGCGTTCCATGGCCTTGAAATCGCGGGAATCATTGATGAACCGTGATGCCCAGACCAACGCGGCGGGACCGATGAAAGCGTCGCCGCCTGCGAATACCGGGCAGGAGCCTTCGCATACGCCACATGCGATGCAGTTGCTCAGCGTCTCGTATTTGGCGAGCTGCTCGGGATGCTGGAGGTATTCGAATGCATCCACCTTGCCTTCGGCGGTTGTGGCGAGCATGCCGTCCGCCTGAAGATACGGGGTGAGTTTGCGAATCTGGTCGAGCATCGGGTCGATGTCCGCAATGAGATCACGTTGCGGCGGGAAGCCCGGCAGGGGAGCGAGCTCGATGACTCCCAGTGATCGAGCCTCGGTTTCGGCATCTTGTTCGCCGTTCGCGGCAGCGTTCTCGTCTTTGTCGTTCCCGACATGGCGGAAACCTTCATCGTCCACCTGTGGCAACGTGCCGGGCTGCTTGGCCCAATCGCGAATGGCCGCCGTGCACAGCAGCGTAGGCGTACCGTTGATTGCCACGGCGTCCGAGCCGCACATGCCATGACCGCACGAGTAGCGGAAGGCCAGCGTCGGGTCGATGGTGCGTTTGATGGTCAGCAGACAGTCAAGCACGGTGTCCGAGGGCCGTGCGGGAATCGTGTACTCCTGCACCCATTGCTTGCCGCGTGGGCGGCGGCGCGCCGAAGCGCTTGCGCCACCGCCGAAAGGAGAGCTCTTACGGGCGAACGGGCTGCCGCCGCGTGCGTGTTCTGCGCGTTCGGCGCGTGGCGTGAACCGGTGCACGTGCAGGGTAACCGTTGTTGTGTTCGCCTCAGCCATTCATCTGCCTCCATGAAGTCTCTAATCAGCCAATTTATTGTGCCACAAGCCCTAGGCGGCGAGGGGTTGTGATCAGCGGCGTGCCCCCGGTCCGATGGTGCTCCTCGACGTCGGCGTGCCGAATAGCGGTCGGGGCGTGCCGAACTACAGAACCAGCCATCGATTGAACGCCTAGTGGTCCGTCTCACTGATAACTGAGGGGGCTGGCTTCAGTCTCTCCCCCCAGTCAGCTTCGCTGCCAGCCCCTCATCAGAGGGTGCCAACATCATTCAAACATTTACGAGACAGACCACTGGTATCCCGCGTCATTAATTCGTTGAATATATTGGAGGTTCCCTTGTCAGGGGAACCCGCCCCGCCCGCGAAGCGGGACTGAGGGGTACTGAATCAAAAAACGAATTTACGACGTGGCATACTAGATCAGTATTCGCGGCTTTGTGGCGGGTAATCGGTGATGGTCACCGGTTTGAATGCCACTGCGCCATTTCGGGCGACCATGGAGTGCGCGAGGAAGCGCTCGTCATCGCGCTGCGGAAAATCAAGGCGCCGCATTGAGCCGCGGGACTCTTCACGCGCGTCGGAGGCCTTCAGCACCGATTCGGCAAGCTCAATGAGGTGACGGACTTCCCAGATGGCGGTGATTTCCTGATTGAAAGCAGCCGTCTTGTCATGTGCGTGCAGCGTCTCGGCGGCAGGCTTGATCGCCGTATCAAGCTGATACAGCGCAGTGTGAATGGTATCGGCGCTGCAGCGTACCGCCAGAGCCTGTTCCATGATCGAACCGAGCTTTGCCATGAGCTGGTATGCGTTGCCGTCGGACACGGGGGATGCTTCGGCGTCCGCAGAAGACTCGAGGTCGCTCTGGAGCAATGAGGCGATATCATCCTGACGCATGGATGCCGTCCGGTCGACTGCCGCGGCCAATGGCTCATCGCCGGCATCGTCGTTCATGGGCGAGGCCACCGGCGCCGCTGCGATGCGTGCGGCCAGCGTGCGGCCGGCACGAGTGCCGAACAGGCATGCGTCAAGCAGGGAATTGCCGCCCAGACGGTTTGCGCCATGTACGGAAACGCATGAGCATTCACCTGCCGCGAACAGGCCTTCGACCACATGCGAAGCGCCGTCACGCCAACGATACACCTCACCGTCTGTGGTGATGGGGATGCCTCCCATGGTGTAATGCGCGGTGGGTTTGATCGGCACCGGATCCTTGGCCGGATCGAGATTCGCGTATTGTTCGATGGTCTCCACCACCTGCGGCAGAGCCTGCTTCATGCGTTCCGGGTCGATGCCGGTCATATCCAGCCAGACACAATCCTTCGGGCCATTCGGGTCTTTGGGATCGGCGACACCTCGGCCGGCGTCGATCTCCGCCATGATCGAACGGGATACCACGTCGCGGGCCGCGAGGTCCTTATGCTCGGGCGCATAGCGTTCCATGAACGCCTCACCGTCGGCATTGCGCAGGATACCGCCTTCCGCGCGTGCCGCCTCGGAAAGCAGGATACCGGTATGTGCGAGCCCGGTGGGATGGAACTGCACGAACTCGATGTCCTCAAGCTGCAGGCCTGCGGACAACGCCAATGCCATACCGTCTCCGGTCAGATCCCAGGAATTGGATGTGGTATGGAACAGACGTCCTGCGCCGCCGGTGGCGATCAGCACATTGCGCGCGTGAATGGCGTGCAGCTTGCCGGTATGCGTGTCCAATGCCACGATGCCGGCGGCGCGCTCGCCATCCTCGCTGAGGACCAGATCGGTCACATACCATTCCTCGGCGAATTCGACGCCCTGCGCCACACACTGCTGCCAGAGCGTGTGAAGAATCTGATGGCCGATGCGATCGGCGGCGTAGGCGGCTCGCTTGACCGGCTCGCCGCCGAAATCACGGGTGTGCCCGCCGAAACGACGTTGAGCGATATGCCCGTCTTCGGTCCGGGAGAATGCCACTCCCTGACGTTCGAGGTTGATGACGGTCTCGGGTGCGTATTCCGCCAACAGCTTCGCCGCGTCCTGGTCGACCAGCCAGTCGCCGCCCTTGATGGTGTCGTAGTAGTGCCAATGCCAGTCATCGTTTTCGATATTGCCCAGGCTGGCCGCGATACCGCCTTCAGCCGAACCGGTATGCGAGCGCAGAGGCTGCAGCTTGGAGACCACTAGGATCTTCGGGCTCACGCCCTGCTCGGTAAGCTCGGCGATCGCCGGGGACCGCAGCAATCCCAGCGCCGCCGACAGGCCGGCAGCTCCTGCGCCGACGATAACCGCATCATACATATCTTCCAGACGTTTCGGACTCATGGGTTCGATTCTTGCACACCCGCCGAACAGTGTCCTCTCCTGCCTCATCGAGGCATGCTCCGGGTCAGTCCACGATGGTGCTGAACACCACCTCATCGGCCTGCCTGCGAATGATGCCGCTCAGTTCCATGGCACCCACGAGCTCCAGAACCGTGCCGATATCGGATATCTCGTTCGGCGTCTGCTGCCGTGCCATCTTCAGCAGGGCGTCCGGAGTGGCTATCAGATGGCGTTTATGGCATTCCTTGATCAGTGAGGCCAACACGCGTTGAGGTTCGGGCAGGGCGTTGAGGTGGATGGATTTCGGCCCATCTGCGGATGTCGCCGTCACGGTCCGTAGGTCGGGTGACGCTGCGGATGGCGAGCCCGGTTTGCGGGCATGCCTGGAGGACGGCTCGGCGTGGACCTGTCGCAGGGTCGGTTGCGGTGCGGTCGTTTCAGGGTGCGAGGCATGCTCCGTGCTGGGATGATGGGCTTCATGGCAGATGCTTTCCACGTCGGTTGCCGCACACAGCAGTGCGGCCCGGTTTTCACTGATGATCCTGTTGCAGCCGGCGTTGGCCGGCTGGTTGATGTCCCCCGGAGCCGCATACACTTCGCGCATGAGCTCGTACGCCCAGCCTGCGGTGTTCAAGGCGCCCGAACGCAGACGTGCCTGCGCCACCACCACAGTCGAGGACAACGCGGCGATGATGCGGTTGCGCAGCAGGAACCGACGTGCTTCGGGAATGGTGTTCGGGCACAGTTCGCTGATCAGCGCCCCCGACTGCGTTTCGATGCGTTCGAACAGGGAACGATTCCGTGTGGGGCCCATGTGGTTCAGGCCTCCGGCGAATACCGCCACGGTGCGTCCTACGGTGTGTGACCTTCGCCCATGGAAGGCGTTCAATGCGCCCCAGTGCGCGGCGGCGTCCGTGCCCATGGCTCCTCCCGAAACCACCGTATGCCCCAATGCCGCCGCCTGCTCGGCCAACGTATGCGCCACATAGCGTCCGTATTCCGTGACATCGCGTGAGCCGACGATTCCCACTGGCTTGGGGCAGCTGGTCAGCGCCTGCGGGTCGCCTTTGCCCCATAGACACAATGGCGGTGCCCAATCCGATTTGAGCGCAAGATCTTCGAGCTGCCCCGGCCAGTAGGGGCTGTCGGGGCCGATCAGCCATTGGGTGCCGTCCACGGTGAACCAATCGGCGATGCGCACAGGGTCATCGGACGGCATGTCCTGCATGCGGTTGTGCCAGCCCGCCAATGCGGTATGGAATGTTTTCATCACCGAGGCCTGGGGCTTGCGCCCCCAGCGGACCAGGCCTTGGGTGAAGGCCAGGTCGAGCTTGCCCAGGGCGGCGGCGCATTGGGAGGAAGGGTTCTTCGGATGTGATTCCCTGAGCAGGTGCCAAACGGTTGCAGCGTCTCCTGCGCCTTTGAGTAGGGCGTACATCATCGCGTCGGCGTCATCCAGACAGAAGGTCAGCGCCGCGCGATACATGGCGTCCGCGGAGGGGACATACAGCGAGCTTCCGCTGTTCTGGTCGTTCCTGTCGTCCTGTATACCATGATTGTTCATGACATCCTCGTTCTCAATCCGATGCCCTGGTGGACATCCTGTTCCGTGGGACTGGTGCGCCCGGCCAGATCGGCCAACGTCCATGCCAGCCTCATGGCCCGGTCCGCGCCGCGCAAGGTAAGCTGGTGATTGGCCAAGGCGCGATTCACCAGCTCCACCGCCCTGAGTGACGTGTTGGCGTGAAGCCATTTGCCGGAAGCCTGTGCGTTGCACGACCAGCCGAATGGTTTGAACCGTTCCGCAGCCGCATGTCGCGCCTGCACGACGCGTGCGCGAATCGTGTGGCTAGGTTCGCCGGCGCTTTCGTGCTGCTGGGCAATGCGGGACACAGGCGGGACCGTGATCTGGATGTCCACGCGGTCGAGAATCGGTCCGGAAAGACGCGAGAAATAACGCATACGCTCCTTCTCCTTGCAGGTGCATCGTTCGCCGGTGCCGTAGTAATACCCGCACGGACAGGGGTTGGCCGCCATGATGAGCTGGAAGTCGGCCGGATAATATGTGCTGCCTTTGGACCTGGTCAATGACACATACCCGGATTCCAATGGTTCGCGTAGGGTCTGCAATGCCCGGGACGAGAATTCGGGCGCCTCATCGAGGAACAGGATGCCCCGATGGGCGCGCGTGATGGCGCCCGGTGCGGCGATGCCGCTGCCTCCACCCACCAGCGAGGCGGTCGAAGCGGTATGGTGGGGCGCCTCGAACGGCGGCACGTCAGTGATGCCATAGTGCGGCAATGTGCCGCATAACGAGCGGATCGAAGCCACTTCCAGCTGCGCCTGTTCGTCCAATGGGCTCATGATGCCGGGGATGCGTGACGCGAGCATCGTCTTGCCTGCTCCCGGCGGGCCCGTCATGATGAGGTTATGTCCTCCCGCAGCGGCCACCTGCAGCGCCCATTTTGCATGCTCTTGGCCGAGGACCTCGCTCATGTCTCCTGGCTCGTCTGCGACCACAAGGGCATGGTCGTCGCTCATATCCTCTCCGCCGATGCTGGACTCCGGCAGACGGTAGACGGCATTGCCGCCCATCAGCTCGATGAGTTCGCCGACATGGCGTATGCCGATGACGTCCATGCCTTCGATCATCTGCGCCTCATCAAGATTGCGGTACGGCACGATGACCTTGTTCGACCCGCGTTCCCTGGCGTGCAGCATGATGGGCAGCAAGCCGTGGATCGGCAGCACGGAGCCATCGAGATTAACCTCGCCGAGCACGATTGTGTCCTCTAGGCAGGAGGCTCCGATGGCTCCGGAAGCGCATAGGACGCTGGCCGCGATAGCCAGATCATGCGAGGAACCCCGTTTCGGCACTGCAGCGGGGCTCATGTTCACCGTCACCCTGGTCTGCGGCCAGGAGAATCCGCTGGCCTGACATGCGGATTTCACCCGTTCCCTCGCCTCGGACAACGACGTGTCCGGCAGTCCGATGATGGAGAAATATGGCAGTCCTGGGCTGATGAACGCCTGCACCTGCACGATAAAGGCCTTCAGTCCGATGAGTCCCACGGACAGCGTGCTGCCGATGGCCATGATGGTCTCCTTCTATGTTCTTTGCTCGTGGTCTATTGCCATGCCAATGGGGTCAGAAGGCGTTCACGATATGGCCGACCTTCGGCTGGCCCATATCCATGAGGATGGTGATCACATCAAAACGGACGCCCGCATGCGGTATGCGATTGCGGCGGTCGATGAGCCATGCGGCTGCAGCGCGGCGCAGATTGACCTGTTTGCTCCGAGTCACCGCCTCCTGGGGTGTGCCGTAATAGGCGTTATGGCGTGATTTCACCTCCACGAACACCACCATGCGTTCGGGTGTGATGGCCACGATGTCCAGCTCGCCGTACCGTGTGCGCCAGTTGCGGCTGAGGATATGCCATCCTTTGGCTTCGAGCCATAGGGCGACATACCGTTCTCCCAGCTCGCCGAACTGTCTGGCCGTCAGAAGAGGATTCGCCATGTCCTGGGCGAGACGGTCCGGTTCGTGGTCGGTGTCATGCCGGAAGGACGGCTCATCCGGGGCGGAAACCGGCATGGGGCGACGGAGCCGGGAAGATGCGGAATCGCCGCGGTGCGTGACCAGCGTATCGCTGTGTCCTGTGATCTGCATTGATGCTGAATTGCTCATGAATCCACTGTGCGGGTTGCGATGTGCGCAGCGCAAGGCCGACCGGCGAATGTGGATACTATGACGCGGTTCGGAGTGTTGTGGATAACGTGTGGATGGAATCCGGGTTATCCACAGTTTGTTAGGGCAGTATTCCGATTGTCGTCCGACGGATGACGTGGCGATTCTGTTGCGGCCGCATATTGGTGTTACCGTGAAAGCAGCGTTGCAGGGCTTGCCGCAAAGGAGGGGGAGATGGCCGAAACGGTTCGTCCTATCGTGACCATCGGATTGCTGGACAACGACGAGTTTTCGCTGGCCTTTCTGGAACGCGCCATCAGTGAGCTGATGCCGGAGGCGCGCGTGCTGTGGAAGACCGTCTCCGGACGGGATGCGGTCGCGCGGTGCCTCGATGCGCAACGGAGTCCGAATGTGCTGCTCACCGACATGTCGATGGACGAGCTGTCCGGCCTGGTGGTGTGCAGGACGATTCGTGTGCAGACCGCGCGTGTGATGATCCTGGCCGTCACCTCGTTCTCCCTGGCGGTGTATGCGTCCAAGGCCGCCGAAGCCGGCGCCCAAGGAATCGTACCCAAATCCGTCGAGGCGCCGATTGTGGACGCTATCCGCGCTGTGGCGGCGGGCGGTACTTGGGGCGAGGGTTTCCAGACCTCGTCGGAGGCCCACCAGCGTCTGTCCGGCCGGCGTCTGCCGCGACAGTTCCTGCTCTCCGACAGGGAGGCCGAGGCCATGAATCTGTGTTCGCGGGGGCTGGGAACCGAACAGATCGCCGGGGAGATGCAGGTGAGCGTCTCCACGGCCAAGACCTATCTCACCCGTGCCATCCACAAGCTGGGCGTCAATTCACGGGGACAGGCGGTAGCCCTGTGGACAGGCGCGGCGGAGGACGAACGATGAACGCCGTCGCGGAGCACGCGGTGCGCGAGAGCCGTAGTGAGAACCATAGCGGGAGTCGTGGCGGAGACCATGCTGAAGAGCCCGACGGGAGCCGTGGAGGGGAGGAGGACCGTGCCGCGCGCCGCGTCGGAAACTGCGCCGGGAACCGCGCCATGAGGAGTGCCGCATTCGTGTCGCGATGGTTCCGCACACATTGGTTCCGCGTAGCCATGGCCCTGTTCATTCTTGCAGCCACGCTTATCGAATGGGCTGCGATTCCGCCGGTCTACCCGCTGAACTTCCTGTTCTCCGGTATATCCGTGGTGGGCATCGTCCTTTCACCGTTCATGCCGCGCACGTCCGGATGGATGATCATCGCCACGGTGCTCGGCCGTCTGTTCGTGCTTGATCTTTCCGGGCCTAACCCGCTGTGGCTGCGTATCTGGCGCTCGCGATCATCGGATATGACAGCGCCATTCCCGTGGCAATTGGCGCGCTAGTCACCGTTTCGCTCGCCGAATGCGTGCCGGTGGCTCTTAACACGTTTAACGCCATATCCGCCACATGGGTGGGCATGGTCAACTACATCGGCATGTTCACCCTCGCCACCATGGCCGGCATGTCCTTCCGGTGGCGCAAGCAGCGCGACGAGATGCGCGAACATGCGATGGCGTTGGAGCGCAGGCAATGGCAGGCCGACACCTTGAGACGCAACACACGACTGGCCTCGCGCATCCACGATTCGGCCAGCGGGGGACTCTCGTACATCGCTCTGACCGCGCAGCGACAGCTGCGGAGGACGCCCGACGACCCCGCCCACGCCACTGAGCGGCGGGACTGGGAATTCGTCAACACGCAGGCGCTTGATGTGCTCGATGAGATTCATCACGTCATCGACCTGTTGGAGGAGGTTGCACCCGGGCAATTGGCGAATCCGACCGGTTCGGCGGACCACGCCGGGTCGGTGCGGCCGGACCGTACCGTGGGCGCAGCGACAATTGTGCAGGCCGTCGGTGCGGGCAGGGAGCGTCTGTCCCGCCTTGGATTCCATGGCACCTTCGAGATACGCGGCGAGCTGCCGGACGATGCCGCCGACGAATCGGTCCGGGAGGCGGCCAACCTCATCGGCGAGCTCACGGCGAACATCGGCCGTCATCTCGATCCTGCCACAGGCGGCTACTACTGCGTGGTGACGTTGGGGCACGACATCATCGAAATCATGGAGACCAACCCGTTGCGGCAGCCGCGCGACGCCGAACATGATGACGGCGAGGCGAGGGGGCGTGGCGAGAACCGCGCAAGCTTCGTCGGCGTGGACTCCGACACCGCCGACGAACCCGATGATCGCCGGGAGATGGCCGTTTCCGATGGCAACGTTGATTTCAGCGCCGGCATCCCCTCGCACGGCAGCGGGCTCATGATGCACCGCCGCATTATCGCGGGGCTCGGCGGTGTGCTCAACGACAGCGCCGAGGACGGTGATTGGGTGCTGTACGCGCGCATCCCTACGCGGCCGGCCGGGGATTCATTTGGCAGATCGGATTCGGGGACGGCCTCGGAACGGAACGGCGCCTTACACCCCGATGGGCGTGCCCTCGCGCGGTCGGAGCGTGATTCCGGGAGCCCATCATGAACGCCGACGTGCGGCGGCGGGTCGTCGCGATTGCCTCCACCGCGCTGCTGGTGATCGTTGCGATCGGCGCCATCATCTGGGCCATGCTGCTGCCTGAGCCATGGCGTGACGTGCCATACAACGCGACGAACGGCACGGACGCGCAGTTGTCGTCCGGAAGCGAGCACCCGGAATTCACCGGGCCGGACAAATACGACCTGCTCAACGCATGGAACAACCTGCATACCGGGCTCGGCCGCGAAGTGCTCGAGGATGGTGTGGTGACAGACGACGAACTTGCGGAGGTGCGCACGGCGTATAACGAATGCCTGTCCGTGTATGGGCTTCAGGCGCAGCCGGTCGACGGCGGCGGAGGCGAGGTGATCGTTACGGTTCGGGGTTCGATCGGCAGTCAGGAGAAGAACGAGATCATTCGTCAGTGCGGCGTCGAATCCGATTATGTGACGCTGCGCGACGTGGCGTCCAAGGACGGCGGCCATCCCTCGCTCAGCGTCGAGATGCCTGGCTTGTGAGACCGGTTGCGGTGTGACGCCGGCCGTACCGCGAAATCGCGTCATCCATGGGATTACACATGGGCGTGACGTTCCGCGAACGATTGCATAGCATGGCGGCAACGGCGTGATGATGCCGTTCCGACGGCGAAGGAGCTGACATGCATGATTCGTGTTCATTCGGGATTCCTGGCGCGTCCGGCACTCCCGGAGCTTCCGGTGCGGGGCGTGCATGGCTGACGGCGGCGTGCGTGGCCGCCGTAATGCTATGCGCGCTGACTGCCTGCGCCGGTCCGTTGTCCGGCGGCCCGGACTCCGAAGGAACCGAAGGAACTATGGAGACGGCTGGCGGATATGACCTCAACGCGCACTATGCCGCTGAGCTGGGGCAAGCCCGCCGGACGTTGCAGGATGATGGCGCCGACTTCGCGGTGGGGATTCTCGAAGACGGCGTGATCACGCAATCCGAGCTTGCCGAGCTCAACGATCACGTGCTCCAATGTCTGGGCGATCTGGGTCACGACACGGATTCGATCACGATGGGGGAGCTGGGGGAGATAAGCTCGCGGCCGCCCAGCGGGGCATCCCAGGCGGAGTCGGCGGCGTGGGGTGGCACGTTCAATCAGGATGTGAAGACCTGCTCGACGCGCGACGGGGCACAGACCATATGGCAGCTGGCCAGCGCCGCCGAGATCAATCCGGACAACGACGGCAAGGATGCGCGGCAGATTATCATCGATTGTTATGTGCGGCAGGGGTTGGTGAGCGAATCGTATTCGATTGATGACTACGATCGTGACAGCCGTGCGGGCGCCGGGCCGTTCGATGCAGGCAAGCGCGCCGATGCAGACTTCCGACAGAAGGTCGAGGCATGCGGGTGACTGAATGGTGGCCTGGGCATGCCGGGCCGCTGGCCGCATGTATAAGCCGCATGGCGTAGGGAACTACCCACCATGTATTGGTTAGTCTCGTAATTGGTCGAGTGGTCCTGGCCCCCTCTGACGAGGGGGCTGTCGGCGAAGCTGACTGGGGGAGAGAACAAGCTGAATTCCTCAATTATTTACGAGACAGACCAGTAGGGGCGGGGAATGGCGGAATTCCTGGGAAACCGAAAATCCACTCCCACACGGTGGGACGGATGTTACCTTACTGCCGCGGATCCATGTTGCATTGGGTGAGTATGTCGGTGCTGCGCTCGCTGTAGTACCTGCCGCCCGGCTCGACGAATTGGCGTTGGAACTCCCAATTCTCGTCGCCGCTCGCATTGACTTCGGGAATGTCCTTGGCGGTGAACTCATCGCCGACCACGCCCTTGCGTTTGAGACAGTCGGCCAGATCCTGACGAGCCTCTTCGTCGCTGCGATTGCGCAGATCGCCGTTCGGATCGCCGGCGACAGCGTTGTACAGCGCCGTGATCCACCGGGAGCCCGATGATGCATCGCAGGTACCATCCGCCTCACCGTATCGCGCATTCTCGGCGTCGGTCAGTTCGCCCGACATCTGGCTGCTGCCGTCCGGATTGACGTAATCGAGCGCGAACCCGGCGTCCTTCATGCACGACGCATACCGGTTGACCGCCTCGGTGGCCTCGGCCTCGGTAATCCGCCCATCTCGCAGCACGTCCTGCGCGAATGTGTTGCCCTGTTGACTCGCGTCATCGTAATTTCGTTGGAAATCCTCGGCCCACGGGCCGGAGAACGTGGGCTCGGCGGCTTGAGGAGTGGTATCGGTACCCGGCACGCCTCCGCAGCCGGACAGCGTCAACATCAACGTGAAAGACATGATGGACATGCGAATTGCGTAGGTTGTGCTGCGTTTCATCAGTTCCGTCCTTTGGTCTTGGCCTTGGGTCTTTGGTCTTTGATCTTTGGTTTTTGCGCGGCGGGTGAATGTCACGGATGCCGTTCAGCCGTTCGCACAGTGTCTTTGTGACTTCGTTGTCCGTAAAACCAAGGTATGACAGATGGGGCCGTCGTGCGAGAACTCGCGTAAGCCAGCGGATGACAGACATCGGATGATTTCGGAATGGCCAGATGCCGATGGCTACTCTGGCTCCTTCTGACGGTGTCCGACGATGAAAGCGGCGGTAAGTACGCGTCTCGACGAAGGTCTCGCGTACTTACCGCCTGTTTTGGGAGCATAAGGGACCGTATGTACGCGTCTGTCTCGTGATGGTGCGTACATACAGCCCCTTGTCAACAACTTCCACGGCAACAGACACACGGCAACAGACACACGACAAAAAGCACGCGGCAAAAGACGCTGGCGGACCAACCAAAACGGTCTGAATGGCCGATCCTTGTAACCTCGCCGCTTGTAACCTCACCGACTACACGGCGATTGCGATCCACGCGGGAAGCGTGCCTAAGCTGAATCATGACAAGGAAGTCCACGATGATTGGTGGGGATGACGATGAACACGAACGGATATGGCGGCGTCGCGCAGCGGATGATCGCGGCGGGCGTGCTGGTGCCGTTGTGCTTGGCGATGGCGGCCTGTTCCGGTCCGGGGCAGGGTGGCGGCGCGGCGAACACCGAAGGCAAGACACCGTCGAACGCTGCGGCGACCGTCTGCAAAGCGCCCGATTTCCAAGGCCCGTACGCGGCCGAATTCAAGCTCAATTGGGAGCAATCCAAGACCGAACTGGGAAAACGCATCCTCGAGGACTGCCGGGTCACCGACGCGGAGCTTACGGAGGTTTTCGACGCGCAGAACAAGTGCCTTGCGCCGTACGGTCTGGTCTCCACCAAGGGACAGCTTTCCCAGGTGCGGGCAAGCAGTCTGAGCGAGGATGAGATGAACCAGAAGAACGCCGAATGCGCCGTCGAGACCGACCTGTGGAACGTCGAGTCCATGTATGACGCGCTGCAAAGCAATCCGAACAACGTTGACGCCGGTGCCAGGCAGCGTGCGATATACCAGTGCCTCAAACAGCGCGACCTGCTGCCCAAGCCCATCACCGAGCAGGAGTTCCTCGATCTGGAGGTCACCGGCGCGGAGGGTCTGAGCGAGGAGCAGATCGTCGAAAAGACCCGGAAGTGGAACGAGTTCTACCGCGTCTACATGGAACGCAACGATGACGGCAGCCCGAACCCGGACTACGACGCCGGCAAGGCGAAGCAATTCTGGGAATGCCAGACCGACGCGCTGAGCCAGCAGTAGGCGCAACACGCAACACACATACGAATCCATTAGGCAAGGAGGCCATCATGCAGGGAAATACGGCAACGACGATTCGTCAACGGCTGCGCCACGCGATCGTGCTGATAGGTGCGGTGACGTTGGCGTGTACGATGCTCGCAGGCTGTGGACAGGTCGCGGACGCCAACGGACCGTCCAAGGCCGCCGGCATGACCGGCGCCGGCGGCGAGCCGACCTTCTCCGGGCCGTACGCCGCGGAATTCAAGAAGGAATACGACCAGGCGCCCACCGATCTGGCCAAGAACATCCTCAAGGACGGCAAGATCACCGAAGCCGAGGTGCAGGAGATCTACGACGACTACAACAAGTGCCTCGAACCCTATGGACTGCAGGCCACTTGGACGTTGGACCGGGGCGAGGCGGTCGGCCAGTATCGCGGATCGATGTCCGACGACGAGCAGTTCAAGGTCATGGACGAGTGCCATGCCAAGACCGGCTCGGGTGATATCTCCAGCCTGTACGCGGCCATGAATACGAACCCGGACAACGTCGATCAGGAGGCCATGGCACGCAAGACATACCAATGCTATGCCAAGCACGATCTGCTGCCGAGCCCCATCAGCGAAGACGAGTACATGAGCACGATGAACACCGCGAACGTGACCGACAACAGCCAGTTCGAGGCCAATCTCCGACGTTGGCATGAGTTCTTCAGCGAGTACATGAGCACCACTTTCGATGGCCAGCCCAACCCGGACTACAAATACGATGCGAATTCGCCACAGGGCCAGCAGTTCTGGGCGTGCGGACAGGACCCGCTGCATCAGTAGCGGTCGGAACATGTCGTCTTTCGGATGACAACGGTATTGGGAAGCGACAGGAACCGGGAATACGCTGAAATCAACCAAGGAATGCACCAGCGCCTGTTCTTCCTGATTCTCCGGGTGCCAAACGGCGTAAGACGGCGCAAGTCATGGGACGCAAAGCGTGGGGCACAAGGCAAGGAGGCCGACATGAAGCGGAAAGGCGCAGCGAGGGATCGCAAGGAACTGCGGGCCGCGCGCAATGGGGTGGCGGCCTCCATCGTGGTACTGCTCGCCTTGGTGATATTCGCGGTGGGTCTTGGCGGCGGGTTCCTCCTCACCCGCTCCAAGATCCCGCCGTCCCTGGTCTCCAGCACCGAGGCCACGACGGTGAAGGTGGCCTCCGCCCAGTTCGACGACGCGCGTTCCGTGACGCTGGCCGTCTCCCTCGGCGAATCGTCCACCGTCACCTCGCCGGTATCGGGCACCATCACCGGCACCTCCGCCGGTACAGGTACTGTCATCGGCTCCGGCAGCACGGTGTTCGACGTGGACGCCAGGCCAGTTCTCGCCCTGCACACCGACGTGCCGTTGTACCGCACGCTGACCAGCGGCACCCGCGGGTCCGACGCGGCCGGTCTCAATGCCGTACTGCGTCGCCTCGGCTATGCCGCACCCGACTCCGATGTGATGACGTGGGACACCATCGTCGCCTACAATGCGCTCGCCGACAGCAAGGGAGCCGCCCGCATCACCGCCGACTCGGGCTGGTCGATCGGGCCGGAATCGTTCGTCTGGCTGCCCTCCGACTCAGTGACGGTCAAGCAATCCTCAATCGCCGTGGGGCGGCAGATCACGGCGGGCGCTGACCTGTTCACCACTGCCGCGATCCCGCTCAAGGCGACGCTGCCGACGTCCGCCACCGATCTGGTGGTCGGCGACCGCACACTCGTCATCGGCGAGCAGACGTTCGCCGTGCCGGCCGGAACCGTCGAACTCACCGATCCCGCGATGCTCGCGGCGATCGGCGGATCCGTGGCCTTCCGTCTGGCGTCGATGAGCGGGGATTCCGGCGGCGCGCCGACCGGTGGCGTCGGGGGAACGGGTGCCGTTGGCGGGGCATCCGGGACGAGCGGTGGCGCACTCAGCGTGTCCTACGATTGGAGACTCGCTCAGCCGCTGACCGCGCTCACCGTGCCACCCTCCGCGGTCTACGACGCCTCGGGCGGACTCGGATGCGTGAGTGTGGACGCCAAGCCGGTGAAAGTGTCCATCATCGCCTCACAGCTCGGCAAGACCATGGTCAGCGTCGGCGATGGGCAGCAGTTCGATCACGTGGATGTGACCCCGCGCACCGCCCAACACTGCGATGCCGAAGCCGGTTCCGCCTCAGGCCAGGACGGGCAGTGAGATGATTTGGAGGAGGCGGAGGAACCCTTTGGCGAAGGGTACGTTGCGTGGAACTGATTCCGGAGAGCCGGATCGCAGCACGTCTGTGCAGTCGGATTCGAAGGCTGATTCGAGGCTGGATTCGCGGCCTGATACCCAATCGGCTGCGGCATCCTCCTGCTCATCGGTGATGCCGGAGGTTTCCCCGGCATCGGTCTCCTCGGCATCGGTCTCCTCACTGGAGGAGCAAGGTGAAGGCCGTCGTGTGATCCTCACCGATATCGGCCACAGTTTCGACCGTACCGGCGAGGACATGCTGTTCCGTCACCTGACCATGACGCTACTTCCCAAACACGTCTATGCGCTCACCGGGCCGTCCGGATCGGGCAAATCCACGTTGCTGTCCATCATCGCCGGATGGGTGGAGCCGGTGACGGGCATGGTGGAGCGCGTCGATTGTGGACGTGTGTGCTGGGTGCTGCAGAACCCCCACGGCGTGGCCCGCCGCACCGCGCTCGATCATGTGGCCCTGCCGTTCATCGCGCGCGGCGAGCGCCGGAGGGATGCCGAAACCCATGCCATGGCCCTGTTGGAGGCTTTTGGCTTGGATGAACTGGCCGCGAAGCCTTTTCGTGACCTGTCGGGCGGTGAAGCGCAACGGTTGATGCTCGCGCGCGGCGTGGCTTCACACGCCGGGCTGCTGCTCGTGGACGAGCCGACCGCGCAACTTGACCTCAATACGGCGGCCACGGTCAACGAGCACCTGCACAACCTGTCGATGAGCGGGGCGATTGTCGTCGTGGCCACGCATGACCCGCGCACGCGGGACGCCTGCACCGACCTCATCGACCTGCGCGACTGGCAAAGCGAGGAGGTGCATCATGACGCAGCTGCAGCGTGAAGCCAAGATCGCGCGCATGCGACTTGTCGGCATGCTGGGGGAGGCGTGGCGCGACCTGATCAGCGGCACCAGTCATGCATGTGCGCTGGCGGTGGGACTTGCATGCCTGATTCTCCTGCTGGTCGGTGCTGATTGGCTGACTATCGCCTCCATTCAGCGACAGACCGATGAATACGTGGCAGCCGGCGGCTCGACATGGGTAATGGAATACAACAATCACATCGATGGCGCCGCCTGCGACCGGCTTGCCTCATTGGATGGTGTCGAAGCGGCTGGCGCTGTACGACAGACCGACCAGAAGCTGGTGTTCGCGGCCCTGCCATCCACAGGAGTGCCCTTGATGGAGATCACGCCGGGGGCGCGTAGGGTGTTCGCTTTGAGCACTACAGGCACGAGCGCCGACGACCTGTCCGGTGGAGGGGAGCAGGTCTCGGTTTCGAAGGACGCCGATACCGAGACCGCATCGGAAGACGGTGAGGAAGGCGTGATGCTCTCGGCCGAAGCGGCCAAGCCGTTCGCCGCCGCGGCGGGCAGTGTCCTGGCATTGCGGGACGGGCGCAACGTACAGGTGTCCGGGGTGTTCGAGTGGCCGGACGACGGTCGCAAGTCAGGATTCTCGTATGTTGCGTTGGCTCCGGTGCCCGCCAACTCGTCGGAATCATTCAGCCAGTGTTGGGTGCGCACCTGGCCCGAGACCAAGGACATCGAATCGTTGCTGCGCATGACGGGCATCGGTTCCGGCATGGATGCCACGCAGGAACGTCCTCAGATCGCCAAGCTCAACATGAGCAAAGGCAGCGCACTGGACAGTGCGTCCCTGTTCCGCGTGAGACTGACCGCCTACACGCCGTGGATCGCTTTGGTGGCCGCGATGGCATTGGGATTCATCGCTACATGGACGCGCAGACTCGAGATGGCTTCCGCGTTGCATTGCGGGGTTCCGAAAACCGCGCTGTTGATGCAGATCGTGTTGGAGACGATCGTATGGGCGACCGCTGCAGTGCTGTTGACCAGTCCATTGTGGGCATGGGTATGGTTGCAGAACGGGGATGCGGAGGCCGCGGCGCTCGCCGACACGATGCTTCGGGTTCCGGTCGCTGCAGTGGTGGGCGTGCTGTCGGGCGCGGGGGTCGCGGTGATGCTCACCCGGGAAAGCCACTTGCTCAGGTACTTCAAGAACCGGTAGGCCGCGTCTCGGTGCAGGCCTTAGCGCACCAGATCGGTGAGCTCGCCGAGGTTGAGCTCGAAACTGACCCCACGGTCCTCGAAGTGCGGCTGGTCACGGGTGCTTGCCATCGCATGGCGCACGAATTCGCCGGCGATCCGCGCGGATTCCGCCAGACCGCGGCCCGCCATCACCGCCCCGCACAGTGCGGATGCGAAGACGTCGCCGGTGCCGTGGATCATGTACGGCAGTTTGAGGTGCTTCAGCTCGATCTTGCCTGCAGCGCCGTCCGATGCCGAAGCCACATAATTGACGATACGGTCATCGCCATGGTCGATGCCCTTGAGCACCACGTTCTTGGCACCCAACTCAAGCAGCGCATCCAGCAAACCATTCACCTGATCGTCGTTCAGATCCTGGCCTTGGTAGTCGCGATGGGTGAGGATGCATGCTTCGGTGAGATTCGGCATCAGGACATCGGCGCCGGTCGCCAACGCCCCCATCGCCTCGCATAGTTCGGGCGTATACGTGGTGTACGTCCGTCCGCCGTCTCCCATCACCGGGTCGACCAGCCGCAGGGCGGCAGGGTAGTCGCTGTACAGCCTCTGGATGATCGCCACCTGCTCCGGTGAGCCAAGGAACCCCGAATACACGGCGTCGAGCTCCACATCCTCGGCCTGCCAGGCGTCGAGATATCCGGAAAGGATATCCGTGGTGTCGTGGAACGTGAACACCTGATACTTGGTGTGCGCGGAGAACAGGGCGGTGGGGACCGGGCACACGTCGCATCCGGCCGCGGAGAGGATCGGTATCGCCGCGGTCAGCGAGCATTTGCCATAGCCGCACATATCGTGTACGGCGGCAACGCGCGGGATGTACTTCGGGTCACGTTCATACAAGGTCACGTCGGTCATGGTCCAGGTCTTCCGATGATGTTGCTGCATGCGATCTCGTCCGCATTACAGCCCAGACGAAAAGTCTGATGAAGAACCGCGGACAACAGTGACGAGCGTAGTCCACGGTGATGCCGCTTCGGCGTGTCGCGGGATTGCCGGAGGGTATTTCGGCGGTGTGAAGGGTGGGTGAACGCCAAGGATTCCAACGGCTGATAAGGGTCTATAGGCAACCCCGATAACGTCTGGCTTGCGCCGCGCTATCCGCCGCGCGTACCTTCATAACCAACACCTCGCCAACCGCCGAATACGGCAGGCGGGTGGCAAGGAAAAGAACCTCGCGACCGACGACAAGGAGCACATCATGGCCGAGAACAAGAAGTACCGTTTTGAAACCCTGCAGCTGCACGTGGGCCAGGAGCAGGCCGATCCGGCCACCGACTCCCGCGCAGTGCCGATCTACGCCACCACCAGCTACGTCTTCCACAACTTCGACCACGCCGAGGCCCGCTTCGGCCTTGCAGACCCGGGCAACATCTACGGCCGTCTGACCAACTCCACCCAGGGCGTCTTCGAGGACCGCATCGCCGCCCTTGAAGGTGGCACCGCCGGCATCGCCGTCGCCTCCGGCGCGGCCGCCGTCGAGTACGCCGTGCGTAACATCACCCAGTCCGGCGACCACATCGTCTCCTCCAAGAACATCTACGGCGGCACCTTCAACCTGCTCAAGCACACCCTGCCGCGCGACGGCATCACCACCACCTTCGTCGATCCTGAGGTCCCGCAGAACTTCGAGGACGCCATCCAGGAGAACACCAAGCTCGTCTACTTCGAGACCTTCGGCAACCCGAACGCCGACCTGCCGGACTTCGAGGCCATCTCCGCAATCGCCCACAAGCATCATCTGCCGGTGATCGTGGACAACACCTTCGCCACCCCGTACCTGTTCCGTCCGCTCGAGCACGGCGCCGATGTCGTGGTCGAATCCGCCACCAAGTTCATCGGCGGCCACGGCACCACGCTGGGCGGTGTCGTCGTCGAAGGCGGCAACTTCAACTGGGCTGAGGTTCCGGGCAAGTTCCCGACCCTCACCGAGCCGGATCCGTCCTACCACGGCCTCAACTTCTACGAGGCTCTGGGCGGCACCGCCTTCGTGACCCGCATCCGCGCCATCCTGCTGCGCGACACCGGCGCCACCCTGTCCCCGTTCGCCGCCTTCCTGCTGCTGCAGGGCACCGAGACCCTGTCCCTGCGCGTCGAGCGCCACGTCGAGAACGCGTTGAAGGTCGTCGAATACCTGCAGACCGTGCCGGAAGTCGAGTCCGTCTCCCACCCGTCCATCGAAGGTCGCCGCGACCACGAGCTGTACAAGAAGTACTTCCCGAACGGCGCCGGCTCCATCTTCACCTTCGACATCAAGGGTGGTAAGGACGCGGCCCGTGTCTTCATTGACAACCTGCACCTGTTCTCCCTGCTGGCCAACGTCGCTGACGTGAAGTCCCTCATCATCCACCCGGCCTCCACCACGCACTCCCAGGAGACTCTGGAGGAGCTCGAGGACCAGGGCATCCACCAGGGCACCATCCGCCTGTCCATCGGCACCGAGAACATCGAGGACATCCTCGACGACCTCAAGGGTGGCTTCGAAGCCGTTCGTGCCTCCGGTCTTGCCAAGTGAGTAGGAGGTAGAGGCGATAAGGAAGCCATCAATTCCGATTGAAGGGCATGATGCTTATGGGGTGCATCATGGATGAGCGGAATTGAAATGGGGGAGTGAAAGCCCGCGCTGAGTCATGCAGCGCGGGCTTTCCGTTTGCCGTGTGACGATGAATCCGGCGGACGGTCACTCCGACGACTGTTGTGGCCGTCAATGACAGGCAAACTACCGGCAATGGGAGCAGTAACGACCGGCTGCCAGAACCCGCCGGAAAAAGACAGGCATAGTCCTCAAGGATGAGGATGGCGACCATGGAATTCAGTCCTGCGCACGATGTGAGGCGCATTCTCCTCTTCATACAGTGGGAATCATCATCCGGATATCACAGTTCCGGTCACAAGAAGAGGAGAGACGATCATGACTGTCGGCAATTCGCCTGTACATTCGCAATCCATGCAGCTTCCGTCCAGAGGCATAGCCATTCAAGCCGTAGACCTCGTCAAGGATTACGGCTCCGGAGCAAATGCGGTGCATGCGTTGCGCGATGTGAACGTGAGCTTCGAGCGCGGGCGCTTCACCGCCATCATGGGACCATCCGGTTCCGGCAAGTCCACGTTGATGCACACACTGGCCGGACTGGACTCCGCCACCTCGGGGCGCATTCTGTTCGGAGGCAAGGACCTGACCCGTATGAACGACAAACAGCTCACCCTGCTGCGTCGCAACAAGATCGGGTTCATCTTCCAGAGCTTCAACTTGCTGCCCATGTTCACCGCCGAGCAGAACATCCTCATGCCGTTGACCCTTGCCGGCACCAAAGCCGACCGGGAATGGTTCAACCTGCTGGTGGAGACCCTGGGGCTTAAGCAGCGACTGAGCCACCGTCCCAATGAACTGTCCGGCGGACAGCAGCAGCGCGTGGCCATCGCAAGGGCCCTCATCACCAAGCCCAGCCTCGTCTTCGCCGACGAGCCCACCGGCAACCTCGATTCCGTCTCCAGCGCCGAAGTGCTCGGATTCCTCAAGCAGTCGGTCAATGAGCTCGACCAGACCATCGTCATGGTCACGCACGACGCCGTGGCCGCATCGTACGCCGACCGGGCCATCGTATTCGCCGATGGACGCATCGTGGCCGATGAGCCGCATCCCACCGCCGAAGCCATGAACAACCTGCTCATGGCCGAACGCGAACGGGCTACGCGCGCCGCGCTGGCGTCCGATGCACACGACCGTTTCGTAAGGGCGGATGTATTCGCCGACAGTGACGCCGAACCCTCCGCGAAGCGTCACTCAAGCCACCGCCGTGCCGCTGTGACCGCACGTCACGCCGCTTGAGAGGGGGAGTCACGAATCATGTTCGACATCACCTTGAAACTCATGCGCAAGAACGGCAGGATGCTCATTCCCGCCGGCATCGCCATCCTGATCGGCACCGCGTTCATCGCCGCCACGTTCCTGTTCTCGAACACGATGGGCGACTCGCTCGTCCACCAGCAGACCGCGCTATACGGTGGGGCGAACTATGTGGTGACGACCGACTCCGAAGCATTGAAGAACGCCACTGAAGACGAGCAGAACAAGGCGTACGCCACTACCGTCGCCGACTTCCAGCTTGACCAGTTGCGCACCATCGACGGGGTCGAGGACGTACGAGTCGATGCGACCGTGCCCAGATTGACCGTCGCCAAGGGCGACCGGCACGTCACCGGCATCGCCATCGGCACCGCGAAGAGCCTCTCGCTGCTGCCGGTCACCGTTTCGGACGGCAACCAGCCAATCGACAACGACGAGATCGCCCTGCCGAGGTCCGTCGCCGAGCAGCTCGGCGTGGGCGTGGGTGATACGGTCACGGTGAATTCCCCGGCTGCTCAGGCGGCGATCGAGGGGGATGCCGCTGTTGCTGGCGCCGCCGATGATGCTGACGCCTCTGCCGGCGGGGCCTCGACGGCTGGCGGCGCCAACAGCTCCGCAATGACGGTGCGCGTAACCGGCCTGACCGACGATCCGAACGGCGCGTACTCCTATTACGGCGGCGCGTCCGTCCTGTCGAACAACGTGCTGGCCACCATGTCCGGCGCGGCGGAATTCAACGACGTCGCCGCCAATACGCTCTACCTCGACCTCGCCGGTGCCGGAGAAGGCCGGGAAGGTGATGCCAAGGCGCAGGCCGCCGCCGAACGCGTCGCCAAGCTGATGCCGGAATACTACGTCGTCATGAGCCGCGCGGACATCGACAAGGATGCGTTGCAAAATCTCGACGCGGACGGCGGGCTCAGCATCACCACCGTGTTCCTCCTGAGCTTCGGCATTCTGGCAATGGTCGTGGCCGCGCTGGTGATCGCCAACACGTTCCAGGTGCTGGTGGCGCAACGCCGCCGTACTCTGGCGCTGCTGCGCACAATCGGCGCCCAGAAGGGGCAGCTGTACGCTTCCGTGCTGCTCGAGGCAGGTGTGCTCGGATTGGTCGCCTCACTGCTCGGCGTGGCGCTGGGTATCGGCATCATTGCCGGCCTGTGCGCTTCGGGACTCATGGGCGGCGACGAGTTGAGGGCCAGGCTGATCCTCAGCTGGCAGGCGTTCGTGGTGCCCATCGCGTTTGGCGTGGTGATGACCGTGCTCGCCTCGCTCGGCTCCGCGCGTGCCGCCACCGCCGTGACGCCGCTCGAGGCGCTGCGCCCCATCGAACTGACGGACACACGCCGGGCAGGCGTGGTACGGGCCGTCTTCTCGGGCATCCTTGTGGTTGCCGGCGTGGCACTCGCCGTGTTCGCCGCATGGCAGATGCACGAGTCGCTTGTCGGGCATGACGCGCTTATCGAGCGGTATGCGGTCGTCCTGCTCATGGCCATCGCCGGATGCGCGCTGGTCTTCTTGGGACTGGTGCTGTCCGCCGCGTTTTGGCTGCCGCTGCTCATGCGCGGCGTGGGATCGGTCGTCTCGTTGGCAGGCCCCAGCGCGAGAATCGCCAACGCGAACATCCAGAAGAACCCGCGTCGTGTGGCGGCCACCGGTGCCGCGCTGCTCATCGGCGTCACGCTTGTGTCCACCATCGCCACCGGTGCCGCCAGCGGCAAGCAGACCATGGAAGTGGCCTTGGACCAGCGCTACAGCGTGGACATGATCGCCGCCGGCAACGACATGACCGACAAGCAGGCCACGGACGCCGCCGAGGCCAAGGGCGTGGCCGCCTCCCTCTACGCGCCCACCACCGTGCGGTACGTCACTACGAAGGACGGCAAGGAGCTGTCCGTGATGCTCGTCGGAGTCAAGGACACTGCCGCGCTCGCGAAGGTGATGAAGGCCGATCTGAGCGGTGTCTCGATCGGGTCGGGCGACGTGCTGCTGCCGACGATCAACGCCATGGATGGCAAGAAGGTCGGTTTCGACAGTTCCGTCGTCTTCCGGGAGAATCCGGCCGGCGTCGAGACCGATACCGAGACCGGTGCCGCCGGCCGCAAGCCGATCACCCTCAAGCCCCAGCAGGCCGACTACCGCCGCGTCTCCTCCGACTACGGCGCGGTGGCGTTCGTCAACGCCGAGCATTTCACCGATGGCGACCTCGAAACCGCCGGCCACATGCTGCTCATGCGCGTGGATGCGGACGCTGCCGGCATCACGATGAACGACGTGCTCACCAACGTGCAGCAGGCGTTCTCGGCAGCCCCGGGTGTGAGCGTGTCCGGACCGGTGGCCGAACGTTCGATGTGGGAGACCACGATCGACAGCATGATGGCCCTGCTGGTGGGATTGATTGCCGTGGCTGTGCTTATCGCGCTCGTGGGCGTGGCGAACACGCTGTCACTCTCCGTGATCGAGCGCACCCGCGAATCCGCCACGCTGCGCGCCATCGGCATGACTCGCGGACAGCTGCGGCGCTCACTCGCGGCCGAGGCGCTGCTGCTCTCGCTCGTCTCCGGCGTGGCGGGCGTGGCGCTGGGCACACTGTTCGGCTGGCTCGGCTCCTACATGGTGTTCAGCCTGTACGCCACCGTGGCGTTGCCGTTCGACTGGGCCACCAACGGACTGGTGCTTGGTGTTGCGGCGCTTGCCGCGTTGCTCGCGAGTATCGCGCCGGCCCGTCGCGCGGTCAGTGTGCCGCCGGTGGTCGCATTGGCCGAAGCCTAGTGGCTTGGCCGCAGCGCTGACAGGTGATTTGTACAGCGGTTCATAGCTGCACGATTGGTTCCCTTTTCTGAGAGGGGCCAATACATGCAATTGAGGGGAGTACCCGTAAGGCGGGCGCTCCCCTCAATCAGCTTCGTTGGCAGCCGTTTCCAGGAAAAGTAACGAGTGGGTCCGCTACACCAAACCGTTGTCGTAGGCGAAGACCACGGCCTGGACGCGGTCTCGGGCGTGGATCTTGGACAGGATGTGCGCCACGTGTGTTTTCACCGTGGGCAAGGAGATGAACAGTCTGTCCGCGATCTCCTGATTGCTCAGTCCGTGGGCGACCTCGACGAGCACCTCGCGTTCGCGATCGGTGAGCAGGCCCAGCTCCGGGTCGGTGTAGAACGGCTGATTCGCGGTGCCTCCGGTCTTCGCATAACCGGCGCCGACGACGGCACTGGAAGGTATATCGTCTGACGATTCATGCTGTGCATACCCGTCCTGAACCATCTTCTCGATGAGCCGCTTCGTGGCGGACGGCGCGATAATCGCATTGCCTTGGAATACTGTACGAATCGAATTGAGCAGTGTCTCCGGCTCGGTATCCTTTAGCAGGAACCCCGAAGCGCCGGCGTTGATGGCCGCCATCACATACTCGTCCAAATCGAACGTGGTCAGGATGATCACCCTGATGGGCCGTTTGCCATCGCCTGAGTCGCTTGCCGAAGCGATGCGACGTGTTGCTTCGATGCCGTCCATGCCGGGCATGCGCACATCCATCAGCACCACATCCGGTTGGAGGGATTGCGTCAACTGCACGGCGTCCGTGCCGTCGGACGCCTGCCCGACCACTTCCATATCCGGCTGCGAGCCGATGACCATGGCGAATCCGGCGCGCACCAATTCCTGATCGTCCGCGATGATCACGCGAATGCTTCCGCTCTCATTCATGATTCCCACTGTATCCGGTTCGCGTCATCTTCTGCTGCACATCAACCCTGAATCATCCCTGAAAGCACCGGAGGAAACGTTGCATTCAAGGATGATTCAATGACACAAGGATGACGCAGGGATGATTCATTGTCAGTGGGATTGCAGGGCGGCAATCATGACGGTTTCCCTCGGATGCTGAAGTCTTATCGGATATCATTCATATCCGCATGCTTCGTCTGGGCCTGTTGGCGCTGCAGCAATTGGTCATCCACCGATCCGAGCGGCCGCAATTGCAACGGCGCCGGCGAGCCTGCATGCTGTTCGTCGCTGAACCCGGTCTCCCGCAGCACCGTCAACAGTTCGCGCATGTGCGCCAGCGCGGCGCGTCCTCGTGCACCTATCGCGGTGAACAGTGCGGCGATCTGCATGCCATCAGGTGCCGGCGAACTGTTGAGCGCGGCGATTCCTTCAGCAGTCTGCGCGATCACCGACTCCAATGTGGCCAATACCTCGGCCTGCATGGCGGCGCCTATGCGCTCCCGTTCCAGATTCGCGGCCAACACCTTCTGACGTTCCTGCTCCGCGCGCAACGCTTCCTCGCGCTGCTGCAGCACCAGCGCGTTCGCACCCCTCGACCGCACCCAGCGGGCGGATGCGATGCAGGCGAACCCAGCGAGCATCACCATCCCGCCAGGAGCCAATCCGCCGAACACAATGGTCCAGATTTCGGACGAATACCGGTCGGGCATGACCATTTGCGCCAACACGCGCACCGTACTGGTGCCGCTGCGCCCTGCCATCAGTTTGATGCCGTACAGCCAGGAATCGGCCACGAGTGCAACGCTCACCCAACGCCATGCCTGCTCCCGCCCGTACAGTACAGCGGAATACACGGATACCAAGGCGAACACGTTCACCGCCAAAGCGGCATTCGACATGATGGATGGCGGCAACAGCAGCTGCATGCCTGACAGAAGAGCTACCACGAGAGCGCTGGTCTCGGGGAAACGCCGGCGGAACGCCAGCGGTGCCAGCAGCACGATGGTCAGCAGTGTCGCCAGAGTGTGTTCGGCCGGGTCCCATATGCCATCGTTGGCCAGCACCTGCAGATCGTAATATGTGGATGAATGGAACAGCACTACCAGAATCACGGTGCCGAGGATGTCCATCAGCAGATAATGCCGCTGCGTCCAACGTGCCAACCTGCCGATCCAATTGAGGTCGGAGACATCGCCCTGGTCGAACGAGCGGGAGCGCAATGACGCGGCTGTCCGCTTCAGCCATTGGATGAAGCGCCGTGACCATCGAGGCAGACGGCTGTCGATGTCTCGATCAAGGGAATCTGATGCCGTGTGCCGGGTATCGGTGCCGGCAAGACGATCCGATCCATCCGCACGGGCAGGAGAGCCTGAGCCGATGGGGGAATCCTCTCCGTTGGAGGAGTCCGTGCCGATGATTCCGGTCTGCAATGGGACAACGGCGTTCAGCGCGAAGCCGCCGTTCGGCCGTGGTCCTGCGGTGACATTGCCGCCCAACGCCTCGATGCGTTCGCGCATCCCCATGAGCCCGTAGCCCGGTGCATGTCCGTCCTCGGTCGCTTGAGCGCCGCGTCCATCATCGGTGATGGCGATGGTGACATCGGTCGGGGTCCATGACTCATCGATGCGGACATGGGCGCCTGCGCCGGCGTATTTGCGGGCATTGGTCAGTCCTTCCTGCACCACGCGGAACAACGCTTCGCCTGCGTGATCGGGGAGCCGTTCCTCCTGCACCGTGCCGGAGACGGTTCGTGACACGTGCATTGAAGCATTGAATGACTTATTGAGCAGTATCGGGATATCCGCGTATCCTTGCGGCGTTTCGGCGGTGCCGAATACGTCGAACAGCCGTCGCATATCATGCTGGGCACGTGTCGCCTCGCTCCGGATGGTCGCCATGGTGGTCCTGGCGACGGTGATGTCGTTCGCACCGGCATATCGACCGCCGTCAGCCTGAACGATGATCGTGGACAGGGTGTGCGCCACCACGTCATGCATGTCGCGTGCGATGCGCGCCCGCTCGGCCAGCGCGGCGATACGGGCCTCCTCGGCCTTTCGGGCCTCAAGGGCCTCGTTCCGCTGCCTCATGGCGTCAAGCGTGGTCCGGCGAGCCCGCTGCCAGAACGCCATGATGATCACGCTGACCATGCATACGCCGATCGCCGCGGCTCCGGTGCCGCCTTCGATGGCGACAGCGGCACCGCAGCCATATCTCATGGACTGCGCTGTGGAATCGTAGCCTGGACACGCCGGAAGAAACAGTGCGTGAGGCAGCCAGCTCTCCCAATCGACCTTAAGCGACCATGGAGCGGCGGGGAACATAGGCCCCAGCATGAACGCCACACCCCACACCAGGCCGGCGAATACGGTCGTCGCGCAAGCGGCCGTCACGAACCGTATCGTATGTGCTGCCTTGCCGTACAGCAGCACCGAATACAGCATGATGGGGGCGAAGAAGTCGCTGAAGACTATTGCCGGACCGAAAACCAGGTGCGCGAAGGTCAACGCCACATACATCCAGGCGGCATATTCCGGCCAGACACGGCGTAGAATAAGCGGCACCGCCGCAGGAAGGCTCCACAGCACGGTGATCGCCGTCGTGGAATTGAACAGCAGGCCGGGGCCGGAATCTATGCTGGTTGCCATCAGCGTGATCAAAGACATCAGGCCCACAGCCAGCATGACGTCGTATACGAGTGTGTGGCCGGTCGCCCGGCCCAATCCCGGCAAGGCGTCCCACCATCTGCGCAAGCGTGTGAACCATTCCATAATCCGCAAGCGTAACGCGTCCGAAAGCCTGCCGATATCAGCCATCGGACTGATTTGTGGGCTAGAGTCGTGAGCTATGACATTGCTTTGCAAATACTATGTGCCAGGTCTCGCCATGGAGGACCATTCCATTGATGTGCCGTTGGATTGGGCGGGGAAGACTCCCGGCGAATCCTTCGACGGCGAGACGATCAAACTGTTCTACCGTGTGGTCACCACACCCGAGCATGTGCATGACGATCTGCCGCTGCTGATCTTCCTGCAGGGCGGCCCGGGAGGTGCCGGTCCTCGTCTGAACAGCCCGGCCTCTGACGGCTGGATCGAGGAGGCCACCAAGCATTTCCGCGTAATCCTGCCCGACCAGCGCGGCACCGGGCGTTCCTCGCGCGTCGATACCCATGCCATGGCGCGCATCGCCGCCGCATATGAGGGTGATGCGGCCGGTACGGCCCGCGCCCAGGCCGATTTCCTCAAGAAGTTCCTCGCCGACTCGATCGTGCGTGACTTCGAACACCTTCGCCTGACCGAATTCGACGGACGCAAATGGGTCACCATGGGGCAAAGCTATGGCGGATTCCTGACCTTGACCTATCTCTCCCTGTTCCCGGCTGGAGTGATCGCCAGCTTCACGACCGGGGGCATCCCTCATGTTCCGGCAGACGCCACTGAGGTCTACGAGCACACGTTCCCGCGCATGGCCCGCAAGACGGCACAGTTCTACGAGCGCTATCCTCAGGACAGGGAGCGTGTGGAGACGTTGGCGGACAAACTGCCGACTGTGGCGGACGTCACCGAATTCACCAACACATTGCATGATTCGGTACTCGGCTCGATGGCCGAAACCGATATCGATCACCGGCTTGGACTGATCGCAGGCATGGCCGCCCACGGCTTCCCACTGCTACCCAACGGCGACCCGCTGACCGTGGAACGGCTGCAGTGCCTGGGCTCCGATTTCGGCATGAAGCCCAGCTTCGAACGGGTGCATTGGATTCTTGACGATGTCTTCCTGACCAGCGATGGCTCCTCATGCGCCGACGCCGACCTTTCCGACGAATTCCTCGCCAAGGTGATGAACGCCACCGCATCACGTCCGCTGTACTGGCCGTTGCAGGAGTTCATCTACGCCAACGGTGAGATGGACGAGCCCATCCGCTGGGCCGCGCAGCGCGTGCGCGACCGTCACCCTGAGTTCGGCACCGAGACCCGGCCGCTGAACTTCACCGGCGAAGCGATGTTCCCATGGATGTTCGAACAGGAGTCCACATTGCGCCCATTCAAACCGGCCATGGACGTACTGATGGAGGACACGCGGTTCGGCGTCATCTACGACGAGGATCAGCTGGCGCGCAACGAGGTGCCGTTGCAGGCTGCCGTCTACTTCGACGACATGTACGTCGATTCCGGCATGCAGCTCGACACCTTGAGCCGTGTGGGCAACAGCCATTACTGGACCACCAACGAGTTCGAACACGATGGTCTGCACGGCTCCGTGGTATTCAAGCATCTATGGGACGAGGCCCTGAACAGGGGCGATCTCGAGGAACTGTTCTGACCTCTCAGCAAGGTTTTCAGTTGGCTTCAATGTGATGACTCCCGTTCATGCGAGGGGAGTCGGGAGCGGAACGAAAGGAATCTTCATGACGAATAATCTCACCATCGGTTTCATCGGATACGGCAACATGGCACAGGCCATCGCCCAAGGCATGGTGGACGCCGGTGTGGTGCGCGGCCATCAGATCGTGGCCTGCGCCGCCCATTACGACAAGCTCGAGAAGAATGCGGCGAAGCTCGGCGTCCGTCCGCTGCACAGCGCCGTCGAAGTGGCCGTGGCCGCCGATGTGGTGGTCATCGCCATCAAGCCCTACCAGATCGAATCGGTCGTCAAACCGTTGTCCCGTGAACTTGGCAAGCCAGGCAAGCTCGTCGTATCCATCGCCGCCGGCTGGGACCTGAGGAAATATCAGGATCTGTTCGCCGCCGAAGACGGCGACTCCGCGGACTCTCCGGACATCCACCTCCAGTGCACTATTCCGAATACGCCGATGGCAGTGGGCAAGGGCGTGCTGGTCACCGAATCGGCGAATACGCTGACCGATGCCGAAACCGAGACCTTCGAGCAGCTGTTCGGCCCGATCAGCCTCATCGAGCGAGTCGACTCCGCACATATGAACATCGCCATGGTGGTCGCCGGCTGCGCGCCCGCCTTCACCGACATGTACATCGAGGCCCTGGCAGATGCCGGTGTGCAGTACGGACTGCAGCGTGCCACCGCCTACCGCCTGGCCGCCAAGATGGTCGAGGGCGTGGGTGCACTGTATATGGCCACGGGGACGCATCCAGGTGCCATGAAGGACGCCGTCTGCTCGCCTGGGGGTACCACCATCCGCGGTGTCGCCCAATTGGAGAAGGACGGCTTCCGCGGTTCCGTCATCGACGCGGTCGACGCCATCGTCGGCTGAACGGGTACCATCACAGCTAAGCTAGGGAACCATGTCTCTTACTATCGGAATCGTCGGACTGCCGAACGTCGGCAAGTCCACCATGTTCAATGCCCTGACCCGCAACAATGTGCTCGCTGAGAACTACCCGTTCGCCACCATCGAGCCGAACACCGGCATCGTGCCGTTGCCGGACAAGCGTCTGCCCGTGCTCGCCAAGCTGGTCAACACCGAGAAGATCGTGCCCGCCACGGTGACCTTCGTGGATATCGCCGGCATCGTCAAGGGCGCATCCGAGGGCGAGGGCCTGGGCAACAAGTTCCTGGCCAACATCCGTGAGGCCGACGCGATCTGCGAGGTCGTGCGCGCCTTCGTGGACGATGACATCGTGCACGTCAATGGCAAGGTCGACCCGGCCGACGACATCGACACCATCAACACCGAGCTGATTCTCGCCGACCTGCAGACCATCGAGAACGCGCTGCCGAAGCTCGAGAAGGATCTGCGCGGCAAGAAGATCGAGCCGGCATACATGGACGCTGTCAAGAAGGCCAAGGAGATCCTCGAGGCCGGCGAGACGCTGGACAAGGCCGTGCGCGAGGGCCGCTTCGACAAGGACTCCGTCTACGACCTGCATCTGATGACCGCCAAGCCATTCATCTACGTGTTCAACGTGGATGATGACGAGCTGCAGAACAAGGAGCTGCAGGCCAAGCTCGCCGCGTCCGTGGCGCCCGCACCGGCCGTGTTCCTCAACGCGCAGTTCGAGGCCGACCTCACCGAGCTCGATGAGGCGGACGCCCGCGAGATGCTGGCGGATGCCGGTTTGAGCGAGTCCGGCCTCGACCAGCTGGCTCGCGTGGGCTTCGACATCCTCGGACTGCAGACCTTCCTGACCGCGGGAGTCAAGGAGGTGCGCGCCTGGCAGATCCACAAGGGTTGGACTGCCCCGCAGGCAGCCGGCGTGATCCACACCGACTTCGAGAAGGGCTTCATCAAGGCCGACATCGTCTCCTATGACGATTTCGTGGCCGCCGAAGGCTCCATGGTCAAGATCAAGGAGGAGGGCAAGCTCCGTCAGGAGGGCCGCGACTACGTGATGCAGGACGGCGACATCGTCGAGTTCAAGTTCAACGTGTCGAAATAGGGGGTGACGCCCCTGCAAAACGGCGGAATTCCAACGTTTTCCGAGGTCTCGGGGCTTGGAATTCCGCCGTTTTTCGATTATTGGAAAATGGCCGATTATGGCCCGTATCTGGCCGTTTGTGGCCAGGATAGAGTGCCAATAGAGTGCCGATGGCGTGTACCTCACTTCCTTCATTTCGGAAACCCCGGAGGCGTGGTTCCAGCCCGACCTGTCTGATACCGTAGTCCCGAATCGTCAGGATACGTCACGTGTTATCAGGGAATGGGATTGTGAAAAAGAGCCTACTGTCCATTGCGGCGGGAGCCTTCGTGCTTGGTGCCGCGGAATTCGTCATGATGGGCATTCTGCCTGAAACAGCTGCGGCCATGCATGTCTCCATTCCGACCGCAGGGCATTTCATCTCCGCTTACGCTATCGGCGTGTGCATCGGCGTCACCATGCTTGTTTTCGGCCGCAAGAGCAGTCCGAAGCATCTGGTGATCCTATTCATGGTCCTCGCCCTGATCGGCAATGCGATGAGTGCTTTGGCTCCGAACGCCACCGTCCTTGTCATCGCGCGATTCATCGCCGGCCTGCCTCACGGCGCTTTCTTCGGCACCGGCACCGTCATCGCCAAGGCGCTTGCCGACAAGGGGAAGGAAGGCAAAGCGGTGTCCGTAATGGTCACCGGCCAGACCATCGCGAATATGTTCGGCGTTCCCGCCGGTACGTTGCTTGCCGAATATCTTGATTGGCGTCTGGCCTTCTCCATTCTGGCCATCGGTGCCGGATTGACCATAGTGCTTACGCTGGCATGGATGCCCCTTATCGCCGCCGTGCCCGATGCCGGGCTTGCCGGACAATTCCGTTTTCTCGCCAAACCCGGTCCCTGGCTGGTGCTTGGCGCCGTATTCGTCGGTAATTCCGGTGTGTTCTGCTGGTGGAGCTACGTCTCTCCGTGGCTTCAGAAAACCGGCGGATACGAATCGCGGTTTGTACCGCTGCTCATGATGCTTGCCGGTTTTGGCATGGTGGTCGGCGGGCTCGCCGGCGGACATTTGGCTGATCGATGGCTTCATTCGGTGACTGCCGCAGTGGGACAGTCGATTTCCGCCGCGGGCTTGCTGATGGTGTTCCTTGTTCCAGGCAATCTTGCGACATGCGCCTTGCTTACCTTCTGGATTGCGTTTGGCTTGTTCTTCATCAACGGTCCGCAGATGCTGCTCATGGCCGATGCCGGAAAGGGAGGCGGCGAGCTCATCGGCGGTGCCGCGGTGCAGATCGGATTCAACGGAGGCAATGCCGTCGGCTCGTTGGTAGGAGGCATGGCGTTGAACGCATCGGGCATGGATTATCACATTACTGGACTTGCCGGCCTGCCATTCACTGTGGCCGCGGTGCTGCTGCTGATCGCGTTCGCTGTGCGTTTCGAGAGCAAGGAGACGCTTCGAGTCGATGCATGACTCGCCAGTAGGTGCGGAATCAGGCCGGCTCGGTCGGGAACCACACTCGGATACCGTGTGGTGTTACGAGCGGCCGTTGCATAAGACACCGTGAATATGCTGGGGATGGCGGTTTTGAAGCAATTGTCAGGTGACACTGTTTCCGGATCCATATCCCAGTTCGAACTGACATAATCGGTCCTGACCGCATAGGTCGGATAATGAATACGGCCAAAGTCAAAGCAACGGACGAATCGAGTATGAATATGGATAGTATCGACTGGACGAACATCGACCTCAGCAATCTGGACTTGTCTGCGTTGGATCGGTTGGCGCTCTGGTACGGGCAGCTTCCAGGCGCAGTGCAGACCCTGCTGACAGTGGTGGTCGGGGTGATTGTGGCCGCGGTGGTGTTCAGGATCGTAGTCAGCATCATCAAAGGCGTATTGGTCTCCATCGTCGTCGCCGTGCTGGCGTTCCTGCTGACGACGGTGCCGGGCAATATGCTGCTCAACCAGGCCTATGACCGTGTCGAGCAGCAGATCTCCACGAGCCTCAATCAGTGACTGAACCTGTGGTGACGCCGATGACTTGCGATGATCATTGAACGGGGCATGTGCCTGATATGACGCCGGCAGTGGCATAATCGGGCGTATGCGTATTGTGATTCAACGGGTCAGCCACGCCAGCGTGGACGTCGTCAACGAACTGGGTACAATCGACCCCACATTCGAGCCGCAGCAGATCGGCCCGGGATACATGATCCTGGTTGGCGTCTCCGATGCCGACGGAGACGCCGAAATCGCCTGGCTCGCCCACAAGGTGCTCAACCTGCGTGTCTTCGAGGACGAACAAGGCAAAATGAACCGTTCCCTCCAGGACATCGGCGGAGAAATCCTGTCGATCTCACAATTCACCTTGTATGGTGACGTGCATAAGGGCAATCGGCCGAGTTTCGTCAAGGCCGGCAAGCCGGAACATGCGGACCTTGTATGGATCAAATTCAACGAGGCGTTGCGTTCCGGGGGAGTGTCGGTCAGGGAAGGCCGTTTCGGCGCGCATATGCGCGTGGGGCTGGTCAACGATGGTCCGGTGACCATCGTGGTCGATACCGATACTGACATGCCGCACAAACGCGAAAGCCGGTAGAGCGCAACAATGCGCGATAAGGCGAGAACACCGACGAACAACGAGCCGGCCGATACCGCGTAATCGCAGTATCGGCCGGCTCGTTGTCTTCAGCGGTCATCCAGTCTTCGGGAGTGCGCCATATGCCGCATCAATTGGGTGTCCCAATAGCAATCGATGGACATCGCCGAATGTCTCCCTCAGCGTTCGGTTCTCGCTAGGTCCTCAATCAGTCGTAGATCGGGGTGCGGCGCTCCCGGGTGATATGGCGATGCTTGACGATGCGCTTGCCTCCCACGCCCGGCTTGCCGTCCGGCCCCCACGGGCCACGCGCTTCGGCCTTGAGCTGGGTCAGATGGTGCTTCATCGCCAGCAGCATGATGTGCGTGTCCTCAAGGCCCAGATGGCGTTCTGCGTCATCTTCGCGCAACGCGCCTTGCCGCTTGGCATAGGCGTCGAGCGTGTTGTCTCCGTCCGGATGTCCTTCGCACGGAATCGAACCCTCATCCCACAGGCGGCTCATCGGTAGTGTGTCGATGATGGTCACATGGCCGTTACGGTAGGCCTCGGCATAGCCTGCAACGTTCAGCATGAAGAAACTGTGTTCGAAGGTGGCCATGTGCGCCACGAATGGCTGCGAGGTCAGGCGCTTCAACAGGTCTGCTTGGGCTTCGGGGTCCTCGTCGAACAACGGGTATTCGTCACCCACGCGTGTGCTGACATCGATGCCGGTGAGCTGGATGATGAACGGGTTGCCATGCCGTGCGGCCTCGGGGGTCACGCCGAACGAGAAGCGATGCTGGTCATAGGCGTCGCCGCCCTGATAGTAATCCTTGTCATACGTGTAATCGACAGGCGCGTCGGCCGGGCGCGGGGACTTCATATTCATGTATTCAAAGCCCACGTCGATGATGTACGTGCGGTACGGTTCGGTGCCGTTCGTCTCCAGATCGATGCCCATGACCTTGTCCACGTCGCGGCCCGGCAGGAATACGGCACGCCAATATTCCTTCTCCTCAGCCGACTGTCGTGCGGCGACATGCTCGGCGGCTGCGTGGCGGAAACGAGCGAAGCGGGGCTCCGAGACGGCGGTCTCGGCGGCTGCGATCTGACCGACGTCGGGAACCGCTGGATTGTCGTCGTTGATGACCGGCTGCGCCTCGACGAGATAATCCGGGCTGCCGGCATCGGAACTGGAGTCGGCGGGCGCGGACTCATCCGGACCGGCTTCCACCGATCCATATTTCACCTCATCGGCGTCGAACAGGGCCATCTGGCGATGATGGCGAGCGGCGTCACGGGCCGCGCGATCCGCCTTGCGCTGCTCGGCGCGTGCGTTGACGATCTCGGCGGTGCGATCCTGGATGTCGTCCACGACCACGCCATCCTTGGCCGCCGTCAGTACCGGAACGGTCACGCGTTCGCGTTCCTCGTCAGCCACGGTCCACAGACCTTCGACGACGCCACGGTCGCGCAGCAGTACGATCTGGTCGTTCAGACGCCGATTGGCGTACGCCAGCGCGCGCGGCAGCTCGTAGGTCTTGATATGACGGCTGAAGTCGCGCATGAACACCATGCTCATCTTCGCGAGAATCGCTTCAAGCCTGTCGCGGATCTCGAGATCCGCCTTCAGCATATCGTGCACATTCGAACCGGCTCCCGGTTCCAAATCCTCAGGCTCGGCCACGCCGATGCCATGTTCCAGATCGAGCGAACGCACCCAATCCCAATCGATATCCTTGTTATCTGCATCCTTCAACATGATGTATGACCACTGGCTGATGCTCTCCTTGGCGGAGCTGAGCCACGAACGGTCGATATGTGAGTTATTCCCCATGGTTTCCTATCGTAGTGCGTTTCCGTTTCGACGTCGGTCATCATGGTTGGTGCGCAATCAAGATGAGGCTGAACGCCAAGTGAATTCTTGGGTTCAGCTCGGAGAAGAACACTGTGCTTGCCCCGCGTTTCGGCTACGGTAATGGTCAATGTGTGTTGAGAAACGAGGGACAATCGTATGAGCATGCCGCTCGATTTGTATGTGATTCGGCATGGTGAGTCCGAAGCCAATGTCATCGTCCAGGCAGGTGATCGTGGCGACAACTCGCTGTATACGCAGGACAACGTCACTGTGCCTGACCGCTCCTGGCGACTGACCGCCATAGGACGTAAGCAGGCCGATTGCATCGGGCGCTGGATCGTTGCACAGCAGCAGCTGTTCGACCGTTACATGGTTTCGCCGTATGTGCGCACGCGTGAGACCGCCGCCACCATGGCCCTTCCGAAGGCCAAGTGGGAGGAGAACCGGGTGATTCGCGAACGCTCCTGGGGTGAGATCAACACCATCACCAAGGACGAGTTCAAAACCAATTACGCCCGCAATTGGATGTTCAAGAACACCGATCCGCTGTATTGGCGTCCGCCGGCGGGTGAGTCCATCGCCGATGTGGCCGAGGACCGCGTGCACAATGTGCTCAATTCCCTGAGCCGCAAATCCGATGCGGAGTCGGTGGTCATGGTCACGCACGGCGATTTCATGCTGGCGCTGATGCTCACCATCGAGGACCTCTCCGATGAGGAGTTCCTGCGTCGCGCCGACTCGGATGATTGGAAGATCACCAACTGCACATGCCTGCATTACACGCGACGCGACCCGGAGACCGGCCGCACCTCCAAGCGCGTGCGCTGGGAGCAGACCGCCCGCCCTGTACTGGATGAGGAATCCGGCCGTTGGGAGGTCAAGGTGGAGCCCTGGCGCGAATTCAAGCGTCCGTATCTTTCGAACGGCGATTTGGTGGACGTGGTGCGCTCCGTGGACCCGCATCTGCTCGAATACTACGGCAAGTGACATCTTTTCACGGCCGCCGGTCTCCTCGGCCGCCGGTAGATGTTGACGGTCAGGCCCGGAAACGTGCGTACAAGCTGTATGTTCGCGTCTCAACGTGGACGGCGCGCACATACAGCCTGTTGGCATGGCCGAAAAGACTGTATGTTCGCGCGAGGTTCGTCGGAACGCGAACATACGGTCTGTTTCCACTGGGGAGAGGGCAGGCGGCCCGTGGCCGGCGGACCAGAGTGCGACGAAACGTGTGGGAGTCGTGAACAGGTTACAATGGCTCACGATGCGCGGATGACGGTTGTGTTGTCGCCGCGAGGGAGAACCAAAGGAGTTCATGTATGAAAAATCTGTTCACTTGGTCGCTGCATGGCGACGGCAAGACGCTCCAGCCCGGCGAGGTCGTTGAACCCGACGAACGCCTGACTTGGGTGCGTACTGCAGGCATCGGCGCCCAGCACGTCATTGCCATGTTCGGTGCCACCTTCCTGGTGCCTATCCTCACAGGCTTCGACCCGTCCACCACGCTGTTCTTCACAGCCATGTCCACGGCGTTGTTCCTGCTGATCAACAGGAACGTGCTGCCCAGCTACCTTGGCTCCTCATTCGGATTCATCGCTCCGATCACGGCTGTCACCACCGCCAATAAGGGCATCGCCGTGGCCAGTTTCGGCATCATGGTCACCGGCATCCTGCTGGCGTTGGTGGGTGTGCTGGTGCATTACGCCGGCGCCAAGTGGATCGACATCATCATGCCTCCGGTGGTCAACGGCGCGATCGTGGCCATCATCGGCTTCAACTTGGCACCATCCGTCTGGTCGAACTTCCAGAAGGCGCCGGATACCGCTGTTGTGACCTTGCTCGCCGTATTGCTGGTGGCGGTGTTGTTCAAGGGGCTGCTGGGCCGACTCAATATCCTCGTCGGCGTGCTCATCGGCTACGTGTACGCCTGCTTCCGCGGTCAGGTGGATTTCTCGGCCATTGCCGACGCCGGATGGATCGGATTCCCCAAGTTCCACTTGCCGCAGGCTGATTTCTCCATCCTGCCGATGTTCATCCCGGTGGTGCTCGTGCTGGTGGCTGAAAACGTGGGCCACGTCAAATCCGTGGCGCAGATGACCGGCCGTGATTACGACAATCAGATCGGCACCGCTTTGATGGCGGACGGCCTCGGCACCACGCTCGCCGGTTTCGGCGGCGGCTCCGGCACCACCACCTACGGTGAAAACATCGGTGTGATGGCGGCCACCAAGGTGTACTCCACTGCGGCGTATTGGTGCGCGGCCGCCTTCGCACTGATCCTGTCCCTGTGCCCGAAGTTCGGTGCCGTGATCAACACGATCCCGGCCGGCGTGCTTGGCGGCGTGACGACGTTGCTCTACGGCATGATCGGCATGATCGGCATCCGCATCTGGGTGGAGAACAAGGTCAACTTCGACAAGCCGGTCAATATCATGGTGGCCGCCATCACGATGATCATCGCCATCGGACAGTTCGCCTTCACCGTCTCCGGCATCTCGTTCAATGGCATCGCCATCGGCACCATCGTGATCCTGGTGGCATACCATGGCCTCAAGGCCATTGGCAAGGCCACCGGAACCATCGACAAGGATGATCCGGACATCCTATAGCCGCAGTCGGCCACTGTGCAGCGGGGGTTTGCCTCACAGGAGGCAGACCCCCGCTGTCTGTAAAGTAGAGGCCTTGGGCTAGGCTCGCATGGTTTGCATATTTTACGCGCTACACCAATGCGTACCTATCCATGAAAGGCCACTGTGCCCTATAACGATTTTGATGATGATGCCGATTCTGCCATGAACGGCAATGATGATGCTCGTCCGATTCCGTTCGGAGAGCTCGGCGTACCTGGGCCGATCGTCCGTGAACTCGCCTCGGAAGGCAAGAAGACGGCGTTCCCCATCCAGGCGGATACGCTTCCCGATTCCCTTGACGGTCGGGATATCCT
This sequence comes from Bifidobacterium sp. UTBIF-68, assembly GCF_006408855.1. Classification (NCBI taxonomy): domain Bacteria; kingdom Bacillati; phylum Actinomycetota; class Actinomycetes; order Bifidobacteriales; family Bifidobacteriaceae; genus Bifidobacterium; species Bifidobacterium sp. UTBIF-68. The sequence continues at coordinate 74,575 of NZ_JFAN01000009.1, forward strand.
CGGCCGTGGCCGTACCGGTTCCGGCAAGACTCTCGCATTCTCCATTCCTCTGGTGTCCCGTCTGGGCGATTATGACTCCCTTGGGGAAATCGCCATGGAGGAGTTCCGCCGTGAGATCAGACGACGCAAGCAGGAGCGCCTGGAGGAACGGCGTTCCGATGACTTCCTTCCGCATCCGCGTGGTCTGGTGCTGGCTCCCACCCGTGAACTGGCCAATCAGATCAACGACGTGATCGCGCCCCTTGCCCAGATTTATGGCATGGGCACCACCACCGTCTATGGCGGTGTGAAGTACGCCCGGCAGATTCGCGATCTGCGCCAGGGTGCGGATATTGTGGTCGCATGCCCCGGACGGCTTGAGGATCTGCTTCGGCAGAAGGCGTTGACGTTGTCCGGCGTGGAAGTCGTGGTCATCGACGAGGCCGATGAAATGGCGGATATGGGCTTCCTTCCGCCGGTCAAACGACTGCTGGAGCAGGTGCGTCCCGACGCCCAGCACATGCTGTTCTCCGCCACGCTTGATCACGGCGTGGACGAGGTGGTCAACGAGTTCCTCAAGGATCCGAAGGTGCATAGCGTGGATGACGCCACAACCGAACCGGATCTCATGACCCATCATGTGTTCGAGACCACCCGTGCCGACAAACCCGAGCTCGTGCGCACGCTTGCATCCGGTACGGGCCAGCGCATCCTGTTCACCCGCACCAAGTTCCAGACCCAGAAGCTGGCGAAGAGCCTTACCCAGAAAGGCATACCCGCAGCGCAGCTGCACGGCAACCTGAGCCAGAACCAGCGCGACCGCAACCTTGCCGCATTCGAATCCGGCGATGTGCATGTCATGGTGGCCACGGATGTTGCCGCCCGAGGCATCGATGTGTCCGGCGTGGAGCTGGTGGTGCAGGTCGAGCCGCCCGAGGATCCGAAGGCCTTCCTGCATCGCTCCGGGCGTACCGCACGAGCCGGTCGCGCCGGTGACGTCGTGACTCTGGTATTACCGGAACAGCGCCGCAAGACCCGTCGTATGCTGCGCGAGGCCGGCATAGGCGTGAAGCCGCAGGAGGTCACCCACGATTCTCCGGAAGTGATGGAGCTGGTGGGGGAGCCCGCCGAGGTGGTCATGGGCTGGGATCTGGACAAGTCGCAGCCGGCAGGCGGGCGTCGCCGCAATCAAGGCCGTAAGGAATCGCCTCGCATCAGCAAAGAGGAGCGTGAGGCTCGGGCACGCGAGCTCGAGCAGGCGCGCAATGCCGCCAAGAAGGAGCGTAGACGCCGTCGCGCCGCCGAACGGATGGCCAATGTCGCTCCCGGTGAGTTCGCGCAGACGAATGGCCGGTCCTTGTCTCAGGAGTATCACCGCTCGCAGCGTGATGACTACGAATCGCGGGATTCCAAGGAGTCACAGGGCTTCAACGTGAAGCAAGACAGCAGATCGTTCCGCTCCGGCAACCATGCCGGCGGCCATGATGTGAATCCTCGTCGGATGAACCGGGCCGAACGGCGGGCCGGCATGAGCAATCCGGAAGCCGAGCGTCGCGATTATCTGTTCGAACATCCGCAGGAGCGTCCCACTGGCCGGAACGAATCCTCGAATCGTCGCGCAGCGACAAAGAGCAGGACGGGTCGGGGCGAGCACCGTCAATACGGGGATGAACGCCGTCAGAGCAGGAACCGTCGTGAGGCGGACCGGTTCGATTCACGACATGGCGGTGTAGGCGGCAAGCGCATTCATCGCAAGGATGAGAACCGCATCATCACCGACGAGCGCGGTGAGGCGGCGAAGCGTCATGATCGTCGCATGATGGCCAAATACGGTAACGCAGACGGTCCGCGTCGTCGTCATTCCAAGCAGAACAGGTCGAAACGCGCACCCTTCCGATTGGGCGGCACCCGTTCCGGCCGTCGTTGACGAGCGGAACGCATGGCATGAACGGCTGTGGGCGTCTCCTCAAGGGGGTGCCCACAGCCGTTCATGCCATGCTATCGGTCAGCGTTATTCGCTCCGATAACGGTACAGCGTCGTCCCGTCGGCATCGACGATGGTGAACGCCGGAGCACCTTCCACGTCGAGGGAGACGGTCAATGACCGTGTACCGTCGGCGCTGGCCGACCGGTAAGTGAAGCGCTTGTTCTCCAAAGCCAATGCTTCGGTGCGCGCATCCAGCAGCCACGGGTTTCGCCTGCGCAGTGCGATGAGTGACTGATGCAGCCGGTAGATCGGCTCGCCGAGCCGTGACAGTTGGTCGGGGGAGTCGGGGAATTTCGGACGGATGTCGTCATCACCGCCAAGACGTTGTTCCTTGACACCCACATATCCTTGTTCGTCTCCGTAGTAGATGCTCGGCACACCGCCGACCGTCATCAGCACGGCCAAGGCCAGTGCCGCCTTGTGCGGGCCGATCTGTGAGGCGATGCGTGTCACATCATGATTGCCGATGAACGTCTGCGGCACGAATGAGTCCAGGAACGCGTTGTGGCGCTTGAGATTCCAGTCGAGCTCGAAGAAATTGTCCGTTTCGAGCGCGTGCTGGATGGACTTCCAAAGCTCATACTGCGTCACGGAATCCATTGAGGAGTCCTTGACGATTCGTGGATAATCGCCATGAATCACTTCACCGAAGATCCATGCATACGGATGCGCGGCCCTGACCTGCGGCAGTGTCCCCGCCCAGAAGGCGGGCGGCACCGCGTATGCCGCATCAAGACGCCATCCGGCAGCGCCGCGGTCAAGCCAATGGTTCATCACCTGCGCCACATACGCCACCGTTTCCGGCGCATCGTGATCCAGCTCAACCAGATTCCCGTGTCCCTCGAACACATCCAAGACGGGTTCTCCGTCTGCGCCCGTATGGGTGCGAACCACGCCATGCCATGCATCATCCTGTGCTCGGAGACGTCCACGGGCCTCATCCAGAGCGGCTTGCACCGCCGGATGTGTGCGCGCCACGTGATTGAATACACCGTCCAGAATCAGCTGCAATCCCATATCGCGGCATGCTTCGGCCAACCGGTCGAAGGATGCGTTGCCGCCCAATCGCACATCCACATTCATATGGTCAAGCGTGTCATAGCCATGCGAAGCCGATTCGAATATCGGTCCGAGCAGCAGTCCGGAAACCCCCAGATCTCGGACGTAGCCCAGCCAGGGGAGCAGTGCATCAAGTCCTCGGCCATGGAATTCGCGCGGCCCTGACGGCCGGATGTCCGCACCGCAGAATCCCAGCGGATACACCTGCCAGAACACGCCATAGCGCACCCAATCCGGCAGCGTGCGTCCCTCATCAGTACTGATCGTCATCATCGCCTCCCATCGACGCTGTGTCCATTCTCGCATATCGGCCGTAAGTCGGTCGGGCGGGATGCCGAATCCCTTATGACGCCACGGTTCCTGTTACGTAGTCGGTCATCGATGCTCGTTGATCCATCGGATCGCCAGCTGTGTGCGGTTCGTCAGTCCCAGTTTGTCCAGTATGGCGCTGATGCGGTTGCGTACCGTCCCCTCGCTCAGATACAGCGTGGCGGCGATGTCCCGGTTGTCCAGTCCCTTGGCGACCAGCGCCGCGATATCTCGTTCGCGCTCGTTCAGCGCATCGTCAAGTGCGCCTTCGTCCCCGGATGGTGAATCCGCTGCGTATGGCGCGTGGACGCCGCCGGTGAGCTTTCCGAGCACATCCGATCCCATCACCACCTGCCCGGCCATGACGGCTTCGATCGCCGGTTTCACCGCGGACACATCCTGTTTGATGAGGTAGCCTTTGGCGCCGAGTCCCATGGCCTGGGCGATATAGTCCCGATCCGCGAATGTGGTGAGGAACAGGATACGGGCGGCGGGGTCCCTCGCCAGGATCCGCCGCGCGGCGGTGATGCCATCCGTCACTGGCATCTGGATGTCGATGAGCAGCACGTCCGGCCTGCTGGAGGGAGCCTTGAAGTATCCGGCCAGCGCGGCATCCCCGTCGTTGGCGGTCCACAGCACCTCGGCGGTGCCGGTGGCGGTGAGGATCGTCTGCAATGATTGGCAGACGATCGGGTCGTCGTCCACGATTGCGATGGTTGTCATGATTGCCCCGATTCCACATGTGTCCCTGATTGCCATGGGCCTTTCGGTATGGATACGAACACCCGCCAGCCGGTGCCATACGGGCCGCATAGGGAGGTCCCTCCCAAGGACCGGACCCGTGAGTCGATATCCGCCAGCCCCATGCCGCGATACGTTTCGGCATCATGCCGTGTCGCCATGACAGGGTCGGAGAAAGGAGCTGGGGCCTCGCCCGGCTTCGCGGGCCCGGGATCCTGCACGACCAGCTGCCATAACGCCGGCATGTCGCGCAGCGTCACGGTCGCCTCGCACGCCTCGCTGTGATGTACCACGTTGGCCAGCGCCTCGCGGATCACCGTGGCGAAGCAGCGTGTCACCGGAGCGGGGGCAGACTCGATGCCATTGACCAAGCCGACCGTGAATCCGGGGCTGATGCCGTCGAACGACCGGACCGCTGCACTGATCTGCGCAGCGAAATCGGTGCCGTCGTCCTCCAGGTCGTGCACTGATCTGCGAACCATCGTCATGGCCTCGTCCAAGGTTTCGGACAATGCCGTGAACCCTTGGGCCGATGCTTTCTCGCCCATCGCCTCGGCCACCGTGCGGCTTGCCTGTGTCTGCATGATCGCACGGGTGAGCAGATGTCCTACGTTGTCGTGTATCTCGCGTGCGATGCGCGTGCGTTCCCCAAGCGTGGCCATACGCACCGACTGGGCGCGTTCCTCTTCGATCTCCGCAAGACGCCGACGGTTCGCGCGCAAGGATTCGCGCGCATGATCCCGCAAATGCCTGATTCGGCGTGACGCATCCTCGGCGCGTCGGGAGTCGGAGCCTAGGGCGAAACCGGCGCATGTCACCAGTGCGAGGAACGCCGAAGCTGCGATTGTACTCGCTGAACCCGTGCTGGCGTCCGCCGCTACACAAACCAGCGGAACGACCCACGTCCATCGGACAAACGGCATCAGACGATGCGCCAAATCCTGTCTGATGCCGTCTGATCGGTTTCGTCCGGAATCGCCTGAATTGAACAAAACCGTCGGCATCACGGTCCGTCCGGCATCATAGGCGGCAAGCGGCAGGAATGAGCGCCATAGAGGAAGGAAGATGCAGGCCAGCGTGAACAACCCCATCGGCAGCCATTTCCATCGGCTTGCGGCAAGCCATTCGGTGATGCTGGTGATGCAGATTGCGGCAAGCATAGCGACGACCAGCATGGCGTCGGCATGCGGATGAAAGTTCAGAGCGAGCAGCATGCCCAATGCCGCCATCAATCCTTTCTCCGCCAATATCCGCATGAGACCTCCGCAGTAGATGCCGTAACTGCACTCAAGCCTACCCGCAACGGCCGCGTTCGTTGATGGACAGGATCGTCGTGCGTCGTGCATGCTGCATGCGTTGCAAGGCACTTGCGGCAAGACATGACAAATGTCATTGCGCGGGGCATGAATCGTGACGTTTGTGGATGGCGTCGACGGTCCGCGCTTGGGATGATGAAGACAACCCGAGAAGGGGATGATTCCAGGAAAGGAGCGGACATGGCGGACGACAGCGCAAACCTCACGGACTCTGTCCCGGCGGCATCGGCGCACTGCGGCGAGGAGACCGCATCTCAGGCCGTGCGGATCGCGGCCATACCGGACGAAGGCACGCCAGCTGCGAACGTGAACGATACCCCGGCCGTCAGCGTCTCGAAACTCGTCAAACACTATGGCGACATGGTGGCGCTCGACTATTTCGACCTCGACGTGCACCAAGGCGAGATCTTCGGTCTGCTCGGCCCGAACGGTTCCGGCAAGACCACGGCGATCAACTGCATCCTTGCGCTGCTCACTTACGATTCGGGCACCATACGCGTCTTTGGCCAGCCGATGACGCCGACCTCATACGACCTCAAACGACGCATCGGCATTGTGCCGCAGAATGTGGCCGTGTTCAACGAGCTGACGGTGGAGGAGAACATCGACTACTTCTGCTCCCTGTATGTGCCGAGGAAAGCCGAACGAGCGCCGCTGGTCGAGGAGGCGGTCGCGTTCGCCGGGCTGCAGGACTTCCGCAGGTTCCGTCCAGGCAAGCTCTCGGGAGGTCTGCTGCGGCGTCTCAACATCGCCTGCGGCATCGCGCACAAGCCCGACCTCATCTTCTTCGACGAGCCGACCGTGGCCGTGGACCCGCAGAGCCGCAACGCGATCCTCGAAGGCATCCAGCGACTCAACAGTGACGGTGCCACCGTAGTGTACACCAGCCACTACATGGAGGAGGTCGAGCGGATCTGCGACCGCATCCTCATCATGGACCACGGCAGGCATCTGGCGCTCGGCACCGCGGACGAACTGAAGGACATGATCGACACCGGCGAACGCATCACCATCGGAACGCTTGACCTCACCGAGGAGACGCTGGCGGCAGTACGCGCGCTTGGCTTCGTCATCGAAGCGGCCTACAACGGGCATGAACTGGACGTGCGATGCCGTCGTGGCGAGCATAACCTCATCGACCTGCTCGGCGTGCTTCGCGCCGCCGGCACGAACGTCGGCCACCTGACCAGCCAGCCGCCCACCCTGAACGACGTGTTCCTCGAACTGACAGGCAAGGCACTGAGGGACTAGGAGGATGCCATGTGGTCCACATTCGTCATGACATTGAAGACGAACCTGCGCGACAGGTCTGCGCTGTTCTGGCTCATCGTCTTCCCGCTTGTGCTTTCCACCCTGTTCGCCGGCATGTTCGGCAATCTCGCGGATAGCTATGAGATCAAGCCGATCGCGATGGCCGTGGTGGAGGATGCGAACTGGAAAGACGCATCCGTAGCGTCCTCGTTCGTCGATGCGCTCTCCGGCAAGACCCGCACGTCCGATGAATCCGAGACGCCAGGTGCTCACGCCGATCCGGGCATCCATCTCATAGACGCCACCGCCGTTGACTCCCTGACCCAGGCGCGCGCCGCGCTCGCAGACGGCACGGCAGACGGATACCTGACCGTGGACTCAGAAGGCGGACTGCGGTTGACGCTGGCTTCCACGGTGGCCGGCAGCGCGAAGGACGCCATGTCGTCCGGTTCATCGAAAGCCGTCGCCATCGCCGCACTCGGCAACGCCATCGGACTGTACAATCGGACCGACGCCGTCACCCGTGATCTCATCGCCGACAATCCGCAGGCGGCTGTGAGCCGCTCGTTCTGGACGTCCTTGGGCGACACCGCAGGCATGACCCGCGAGATCCAGTTGACGAACTTCAAGCCGGACGCAATGGCCCGATACTTCTACGCCTTGCTCGGCATGGCCTGCCTGATGGCCATGGGGTATTCGATCACCGCGGTGACCACGGCCCAGGCGAACCTGTCCGCATTGGGGCTGCGACGCACGGTCGCGCCATTGGGCCGTGGCCGGCAGCTCATGGCCGGATTCCTGGCCAGTTGGCTGTGCGCCGCGACGAGCCTGCTCATCGCCCTGTCCTACATCCGGTATGTCTGCGGCATCGCCCTCGGCGGGCGTGAGCCCGCAGCCGTCATCGCGGTCATCACGGCCTCGTTCATGGCCTGTGCGTTCGGCACGATGATAGGAGCGATCCCCGGGCTCACGCACAGCGTGAAAATGGGACTTACCAGTGCGATCCCATGCGCCCTGTCCCTGTTCTCCGGACTGTATGGCGCATTCGCGATGAGCCTGAGCGAATTGATTACTCGCGACGCGCCAGTGCTTGCACTCATCAACCCCGCCCAGCAGGTGACCAACCTGTTCTACGACATCCTCTATTTCGACAGCTACCGCCCGTTCCTCACCACCTGCGGCATCCTGCTCGCCATGAGCGCCGTCTTCCTCATCGCGGGCGTCATCATGCTCAAGGAGCAACGCTATGAACACCTGTAAGGCCACGATTCGCGTACTGATCGCGCACCGACTCTACATCATCATCTATCTGGTGCTTATCGGCATCATGATGTTCACCATCAGCGCCTTTCAACTGAAATCCGGCACGGAGGCCGGCGACACCTTCGTCCCGGACAAGCCTTCGGTCGCCGTCGTGGACCGCGACGCCGACCGAGGGTATATCGCAGGCTCGTTGCGCGCCTATCTGACACCTGACCATGAACTGGTCGATGTCGAAGACCAGCCGGAGACATTGCAGCGTGCCGTCGCGTCGAACTGGGTCGATCTCATCGTCATCATCCCGCAAGGCTACGCGGACGACATGCTTGCCTCGGTGAAATCCGGTGAAGACACGCCTGCCGTCGAAACGGTGACTAGCTACAGGTCCGGCGCCGGTTCAATGGCCTCCATGAGCGTCAGTGGGTTCCTCTCCATGCTGCGCACGACGCTGATCGGAGGGAATGTGACGGTGGATGCCGCCGACTGGGCCACGCTGTATGGCGCATATGCAGGATCGTCCGATTCCGGCAACGGACAGGCGACGACGTCAAACGGGTCGCTGGACATGCTGCCTGAAGGACGGATTGCTGACCTCGGCCTGAATGATGTATCCGAAGCTGCGGAACGGGTCGAAGCCGTCTCCCGTGACAAGGCCGCAAACCATGCGATTGCAGTCGATCACAGCGACGCCCCCGCCATGCAGCCCGACGCTGCGACAGAGGCCGCCAAAGGTCTCGGCGTCACGATGAAAACCATGCTGTACCCGCTGTTCGTCGCCATGACCGTATGCACGGCGCTGGTATTGGGCGTGTTCAATGCGGGTGAGACCAGACGCCGGCTCTTCGCATCCCCGCAACGCTCCTCGCTGATGGGCGTCGAACGCATGGCCACCATGTGCATGTTCGCGCTGATCGTGGTCGTCATCTACCTTCTGGCCACAGTGGGGCTGATGGCCGGAGCTGGTCTCGACCCGACCCGGATCGATCCCGCCGGGGCGGCGATGACGCTCCTGGCGGCCTGCATCTATGCACTGATGACCGTGGCCTGCGGCTTCCTGCTCGGCGAATGCGGAGGGACCGGCGAGACCATGGCCAACGGGTTCGCCAACGTATTCGGCCTGCTCATCCTGTTCACCTCCGGCGTTGCCTTCCCGCTCGACATGATGCCCGCACCGATGCTCGCCATCGGCCGTATGCTGCCCGGATGGTGGTATTGCGCGGCGATTGACGACGCGCTCGGCATCGGCACCGCTGCGGACAGTGGCGTGAGCGTGACGGGATGGGCTTCTTCGATTGGCATTGTGGCGCTGTTTGCAGTGACATTCGTCTGCATCGGGCTTGCCATCGGCCGTTGGCGGCGCACACGGCCCGTCCCGGTGGGGACGAGCACCACGCAACTCGCCTAGATGAAGCCTTCGCCTCGTCAGTCTTACCGGAGCGACACCGCTCGGTGAACAATACGCCAATTCCGTGCAGACTACGTATCCGGTCACTTATCGTCTAAATCATGATGTTCGGAAAGGTCAGGCCGTCGAGGATGGCGCAGGTTGCTCTGTGTATGCTCGGCGGCTTGACCATCGCATGCGCCGATCAAGCCGCGACCCGGGCCGTCTTCGGACCTTATGATGGCCGGTTCTGGGCGAAGTCGCTCGTCTTGGCTGGCCTGCTGCTCATCGTGTTCATGGCGGGCGAGCGGCTCATTGCCCTGTCGCCGGTCCGAACAGCCAAGTCGGATTCCGTAGCATCGGGCAACGGATGCAGGCCGGCCGTGATACGGGCCATGCAATGCATCTCGCATGCGTCCGCTGCCAGTTGGCTCCGTGAGTTGTTCGAACGATTCGACCGGCTCGGTCTGATCCCACGACTGCTGATATACGGGGCGGTCATAGGTATCTGCTGGATGCCGGTCATCATCATGATGGCTCCCGGCACCATATGGTTCGACACGGGGGACCAGATTGCGCAGTTCTTCGGCATCAGCGCCTATGGACAACCGGCAGGCGCGATATCCTCGCATCATCCGGTGCTCGACACGCTTGTCTTCGGCGGCGCGGCATGGCTGGGCGATACGCTGACCGGAAACTACCAGAACGGTCTGATTGCCTATCTCGCCGTCCAAGTGGCCGCCACCATCCTCGGACTTGCAGCCGCATGCCTGTATGTACGGCATATCGGCTGCGGCCGCGCCTATGGCCTGATGATGCTGGTGTTCTTCTCCGTCTTCCCGGCCTTCCCGATCTTCACGATGTCCATCGTCAAGGACAGCCTGCACATGGTGTTCCTCATCCCATGGCTCATCATGATGGCTGAAACCGTGCGGACCGGGCTCGAGGCGCTGGCGTCGAGACGTTTCCTCGCCGGATTGTTCGTGCTGTCCCTCGGCTGCGCGCTCACCACGATGACCGGGCTGTACATCACCGTGCTCTCCCTGCTGGCACTGCCAGTGGTCGCAGCGACTCGCCGTCGGCGTCTGACGGCGCTTGCCGCTGCGCTGGGCGTGACGTTGCTCGCCGTCGTCATATTCCCCGCAGCCGTGGCCGGGCCGCTCAAGGTGGCCAAGGAGGATTCCAACCAGATTCTCGTCGTGCCGATGCAGATGACTGCACGGTATGCGCTTGACCATCCCCATGACATCACGCCAGACGAACGCAAAGCCGTCGACACGGTCAACCATGTGCCGTTCGATCACATGGCCTCGAGGTACAACCCTTATCTGGCCGACCCGATCATCCAATACTCGCTGCGCGACGCCAACGGCGTGCCCGACTATGCCACGGCTTGGGCGCAGATGGGCCTCAGGCATCCGGATTCCTATCTCATCGCGTTCGCCTCACTCGAATCCGGCTGGTTCTCTTTCCTGCGCACGCCACAGAATTCCACAGCACCGGCGGTGAGCCTCGCCTCGCTCGACCGGGTCGCCGACCAGGCCATCGGCAACCAGATGGACTTGCAGATCTTCAACACCTACAGCAAGCCGTTCCGGCAGATGCCCGCGTATGCGGAAAACCGGGCCGGTCAGTCCGCCGCCCACGCGTGGTGGAACGCATGGCGCTCCCTCCCAATCATCCGCATACTGACGTTCACCTCCGTTTGGACATTCGTCCTGCCCCTGTTCCTTGTCTATTGCCGTCTCGGCCGTGCCGCCGCGTCCGCTGCGTCCGGCATGCGCGATGGTCGCGCTGTCAGACGGCATTCGTGGTTCCCGTTCGCAGTGCCTCTTGTCTGGTCACTGCTTTCCCTGCTGCCCAATGCAATTTCGATACCTCTCAAACCCACCGCCACCCGGTACATGCTGTGGTCGCTCATCATGGTTCCCCTGCTGATCGGCCTGCTGCGTGCAGATGCGGTACGCCCTGAACGGTTATGGCGGCAGAAAGGGGTCTGACGTCATGAACCGCGGTTTGGTATTCAATCTCATCAGCAATGTCGCCTTCTTCGTCGCCGGATACGCCATCCACTACTTCCTCGGCGGTTTCGCCTCGCCAGCCGATTATGGCGTGGTGGGCACCATCATCACCGTGCTGGACTTCGAGTACCTGTTCGTCAGCAATGGCGCACGCCAATCCCTGGCCCGCAGCATCGCTTCACGGCATTACGACGGGCGCCAGGTGATCGTGCGCACGCTGGTGGTCCAGTTCGCCGTCGTCGCACTGTTCTTCCTCATCGACTTCGCGGGCGCGCCGCTGTTCGGCGTGATGCTCGGCGACGATGCTTTGGCGCGCTATTTCCGTTATGCCGCGTTCCTCGTGCCAGCCAACGGCCTGTATGTCGTGATGCTCGGCATCAACGACGGATTGCAGCGGTTCGGACGCAGCGCGTTCCTTGCCACCTTCTATCCGATGATCAAGCTTGGCACCATTCCGTTGATCATCCTCGCGTTCCCCGATGATCCGGTCATCGGCCTTGAAGTCGGCTACTGTTCGGCGATGATCGTGACCATCGTCATCGGACTCGCCATGCTCGTTCCCATCTGGCGGGTGCTGCCCGCAGGGGAGGGCCACGACTTCACCTGGCGCGCCGCCGCTCACGGTACGCTCTCCTTCTCCTTGTTCTTCATCATGGCCTCATTGGTACTGAGCGCCGATACGCTCGTCGTCAAAGCCGAACTGCCTTCGCAGATGGCCGGCTACTACACCGGCGCGATGAACTTCGGGAAGACCACGTATTACCTGCTCCAGGCGTTCGCCGTCATCATCCTGCCAGTCGTCTCGCGGTTGATCGCACAGGGGGAGCGCGATGCGGCTATCGGCAAGGCCCGCGAACTCCTGCTGCTCGCATTCGCGCTGATTCTTCCGATGGCGGTGACGATTTCCGCCACCAGCACGACGCTGCTGTCCGCCTTCTACTCGCCGCAGTACACGATTGCGGCGTCGGCTCTCTCCTTCCTCGCATTGTCGAGTTTCTTCATGGGCGTCACGGTGATGCTCAACATGCTGCTCAATGCCGAACGCGACGCGCGCTTTTCCGATTGGCTGTCGTTGATCTCGCTGATCGTCGTCGTCACGGCGTTCATCCTCAGCGCACGATGGGGCGGCATCACAGCCATCGCGGCCACCAGCATGACGTGCACATTCCTCCTCATGACGATTTCCTTTGCTGAGGTCAGACTCAGGCTGGGGGATGTGATGTGCTGCAGGACATGGACGGCGATCGGCTGCAACGCGGCGTTGTGGGCGGTTGCATACGGTGTAGGGCGCTTGATGCCGACAAGCAACTTCCTGGTGCTCATGTGCCTTTATGCATTGATGTATGCGGCCTATCTCGCGGTCATCGCGCGGGCCGGCGTCATCGATATACGCATGATTCGAACGCTTGTGACAAACAGAAAAGAGTGATGACGATGCACGTGTTCGTACAGATCCCCTGCCTCAACGAGGCGAAGACACTGCCGATGGTCATGGAGCGGATGCCGAAGTCGATTCCCGGTGTCGACCGGCTCGATGTGATGATCGTAGACGACGGCTGCACGGATGACACCGTAGCGGTGGCACGCGCCCTAGGCATACGGCATATCGTGCATCACAGCGGCACGATGGGACTGGCGCGCGCCTTCCGCGACGGCGTCGATTACGCGTTGAAGCATGGCGCGGACATCGTGGTCAATACGGACGGCGACAACCAGTATCCCAGCGAGCGCATCGGCGATCTGGTGCGTCCTATCATCGAGGGCAAAGCGGATATCGTGGTCGGCGACAGACAGACCGACACCATCAAGGAGTTCGGACCGTTCAAGAAGCTCATGCAACGATTCGGTTCCTGGGTGGTGAACACCGCGGCCGGAGGAACGCATATCCCTGACGCGGCCAGCGGATTCCGAGCCTACTCCAAGCGGGCGCTCATACAGCTCAATATCCTGACCGAATTCAGCTACTGCATGGAGACGATCATCCAGGCCGGTTACAAGCGGATCGCCATCACCTCCATACCGATCGTCACGAATCCGAAAACCCGCAACTCACGCCTCTTCCACAATATTTTCGAGCATATGGGCAAGTCGGCGGGCGCCATCATCCGCAGCTTCCTTATGTTCCGGGCACATACGGTGTTCACCTGGTCGGCTATCGTCCCCGGTCTGCTCGCGGCCATCATCTTCATCCGATATCTCACGTTCTTCTTTGCAGGGCAGGGCAGGGGCATATGCAGTCGCTGCTGCTCGGTGTCATGCTGTTCATCTGGATGGTGATATCGCTGCTGCTGCTCATCATCTCCGAAGTGATGCGCACGCAACGCAAACTCCAGGAGGACCAGCTCGAACGGGTCAAAGAGATCGAGTATTCGCCTGCGGCACGTGCGTTATGGGGCGGAACACAGCATCAGGATGCCGCCGATCCCCAACAATCATGCGCCGAGTGGAAGGCAACCCGATGAGCGTGCTCGGCAGCGGCATGTCATGCCGGCCCTCATGCCAGAAAGAAGCGCACATGGATGCCGCGGCGGCCGGAGCACGGAGACCGGCTTCGCGCGTATGGCTCAAGCCGATCCTTGTCTCATTCGTCGTCATCACGGTGCTGGAACTGTTCGTCTTCAATCTGCCGTTCTGGCAGACCATCGGCTCCACGCCGCAGCAGACCCATGATGACGGGGTAGGGTCGGGCCTGAGCGTCGAGGCAGGCGGGATCGCCGTCGTCACCGATCCGGAGCACGCCTGGCGTGACGTCTCCGCCAACCAGCCCATCGAATACCTGTACATCGACCACGTGCCGTCTGAGCGGCCCTCCCAGAACGACTCGGTGAAGTGGCGGGTCTCCACCATGAAATCCACCGACAGCGGATGGTATGACGCGAACGCCGACGTCGGCTATTCGCCATCCTCCGAATCGTCACGGTATTCGCGGGTCGGAGACGGCTCCACCCATGTCAGACTCCGCTATCAGCAGATGGAGAAAGGCGCGGTGATCCCATACGGCCCCATTACGGCCAATCCGCGTGTGCCTATGCGCTTCAGCGCCCTTCGCCTCGCTCTCGAACTGGCGGCAGCATTGCTCATCATCCTGTTCCGTCCGAATTCGCCGCTCTATCGCATCCGGCTCGCGTTGCGCCGCAGCTCCAGTCTGATACCGGTCGGCATCTGTGCGGTGGCTACGAGCCTGACGCCAATCGCGCTGCTGGTTATGGCATCGCCGCAGGACAGCCCGGAACCCACGTATTGGAACTATTTCGAGTCCTACTCCGCAGTCAACCAATACCAGATGCTCGCCGACGCCATCCTTCACGGCCGAACGTGGCTGGACTACCCGGTGAACGATGCGCTCGCCGGCATGAGCAACCCCTACGATACGAAAGCGCGTATAGCCACGGCGCTCGCGCATCCCGACATTCCCATCTTCTTTGATGTGGCGTTCCATGATGGGCGATACTATTCATACTTCGGCGTCCTGCCGGCGCTGCTGCTGTTCGCGCCATTCAAGGCGATTACCGGCATGGACATGGCCACGAACACAGCCCTCATCATCACGGCGACTCTGGCTTCCGCCGCCGTCGCGCTGCTCGCCATACAGCTGGCTCGTCTGATCGGTCGTCGCCGTGCAGTCTCCCTTGGCGCCGCCTTGTTCGGCATGGTCGCCTTCATGTTCGGTGACGGCATCGCTTTCGTCATCCAATTGGGGTTGTTCTACCAGATACCTCAGGAGATGGCGATCCTGTTCGCCGCTTTGGGATTGTCGCTATGGATCGAGGCCAAACTGCGCGGATTGAATCTGCCCCTGTTGGCGTCGGGGTCGTTGTGCATGGCATTGACCATCGCATGCAGGCCTCAGGTCATCCTTGCCACGCTTATTGCCGTCCCGTTGTTCGGCGATGAGATCATCGGATTATGGAGGCAGAGTTTGCGCGGAGGGGCGGCGCTCATCCGCGAGCTCAAGACTTGGTCGTGCGCGATAGCACCGTATTTGCTGGTCTTCCTGCTCCAGTTCGCCTACAATCAGGCCCGCTTCGGCAAATTCACCGATTTCGGCGCGACCTACAATCTGACCGGCTACGATATGACGCATATGCGTGCGCCGCTTACCCAGTATTTCTCGTTTGTCTTCACCTATCTGATACAGCCTCCCAACATCACCGCGCATTTCCCCTTCATCCAACCGGCGGGGGTGCCGTTGACCACGTGGCGCTCCGAACATGCCATGTTCGGCGGATGGTTCCTCACTGCTGCGCCGTTCGCGTTGCTTCTGTTCACCATCGTCGTATGGAGGTTCGCGCTGCATGGCATCCGCGCCAGTGGACTTTTGGCTGGCGTATTCGTGTCCTGGCTGCTCGCCTTCATTGTCGATGCCCGGATCACCGGTCCGGATATCCGGTATGAAATCGATTTTGCGTTCATGCTGATGACTTCGTTCCTTGTGCTGCTGTATGCCGTCGATGGTGTCGTGAATCGACAGGATGCCGCGATGGCCGGAAGCGTGACGGATTCTCGCGGGGATAGCGTCCGGATGGAAGCGGCCCATTGGCGACTCGTAACCCAGAGGCTCACGTTCGGATGGCTGTGCGCGGGGCTTGTGGCGGCGCTGGTATTCCTCTTCTTCAAACAGTTCGCATCGGGGATGAACATGCCTGTGGCGAACTGGTGGGATACCGCATCCTGGTTCCTCTTCATGTAGGCAAGAGGAACCAGGATTCAATTGCTCTTCAGCCGATAGCGCTGGGTCGGATCGTCCTGCAACCTCACCTTGGCGACGCGCCTTTCCCGGATCAGCTCGCGCATCCCTGACGTGGCGGCCAGCGGAGTCAATTGCAGTTCGCGTATGATCTCCTTGATGCTCATCGCCGAATGACGCTCCAGCACGGTCATGATCGCCTTCGAGATGTCGCTGGGCGTGCTGTTCGCGGCCGTCCGATGCTTGGTGATGGTCATGGTGAACGTGTTGATGTCATTGCGTGTGGTCGCCGGTTCGACGCCGGCCTCGCGCAGGCTCGCCGCGATGCGCTGATAGCCATCGCCTCCCTCAGGATTGACGAACCCGCCGTCAGGATACGGAGTGGACTCCAGAAGCGTGAAAAGGAACTGGTTTCGTGTGGAGACGAACGGCACGCCCGTCACCGGATGCGGGTTGGCGAGCACGTCATGCGTTACCGTGCCGTACAGGCCACCCGGATTCGTGATTTCTATACGGTTCGTGAACACATTGATGCGCACCTGTGTGCCGCGGGCATCCGGGGAGTAGTCGCGGTGGGTCAGCGCGTTGGCGATTGCCTCACGCAGCACCACGGGCGGATAATCCGGTTTCTTGGCGCCGATCCAGCGCATCAACGATTCCACCGCATCATTGATCATCACCGGAATAGGGCCGACAATGGTCTTCGCGGCGACCAGTCGTTCGTCGCCGCGGAACACCTCATCACGGTCGATGCCCGGAAACACGGCGATGGAGATGGACAGACGCGGATAATACTTCTGAGGATACCGGCCAAGAGCCAATAGTCCGGCCAATGTGGGCCTCAGCACGCCTCCGACCGTGGCATCGTCGGAATCATCATGCCGGAGCACTTGCAGATCCAGCAGCATACGGGCGTCGTCGCTGCCGGAGAACACATGAGGATGCTGCTCGCGGACACGCGCCAACAGGCCCGATACCAATGCATGGTCAAGGTCGTCGATGGTGGCGCCCGGCACGATATCCAGATCGTAGGTGGGTTGCAGATGCTCTTCGATAAGCCGATCCACCTCATAGGAGGTCATACGCCGGTCGCCGTCACCTGTGCGGATGAACGAACCGCCATGGGGGCCGAGCGCCGTGGTGAAGCATGGCTTGTCACGTGGCAGCATCTCATCGATGCGTGCGAACACCAGATTCGCTCCCTCGAAAGGACAGGTGACAATCACCGGGCGCACCACCGGGGTCATCTTCTCGCATGCCTGGCTCAGCGCCTCCTGCATGGCGCGCGCATCGAAATGATCGACCGGCGCGAAACCCGACTTTTCGGAAAGCCCGAGGATGATCCAGCCGCCTGAGCCGTTCGAGAATGCGGACAGCGTATCCGTGATGGTCGAGGAGATGCGACGCTTGCATTCCTTGACCTCGCATTGCTGCGTGTCGTTGCCAATCATGCGCATCAGCTCGATGAGCTCGGTCATCTTCGCGGTGTAGTCATCGATGGAGTGACGCTCGGTGCCGGCGTCGTCACCGGATATGGCGAGAGATGAGGCGATTGGAGGAATAGCCGACTGGCTGACTGCGTCGGGGATCTGTGTGCGGGGAATCGGGCCATTCGGCATGCCCGTCGGATAGTCGGTCGGCTCTCCGGCCGCGGTGGGGCCGTCAATACGATGCATGTCGTCGGTCATGGCGCGCCTCCTTGGCATGGAAGAACCCGTATTGGCACTATTGTGCCGCAGCTGGCGAGGTGGATGCGAGCGGAGTATTGCCATGCGCCATGCAATTCATCGAGAATTCATACGAGACGTCCCCTATGGCGTGTCGATATAATGGAGGATACGGCGGCGCGGTGGCCGTCAGGAACAGTCAAATGCCATTGATAGGGGAGTGATCATGAGCGACACCAATGAAACCGATACGTTCACGTTCAATGAGAACGACGTCAACGATGTTACGGCGGACGGGCAGCCCGGTGTAACGGAGGATGGCTGTGCCAAGGCGGCCCATTGCCCACTGAAGCGCCACCCAGGCCTATGCGGCAAGGGAGGCAAGTGCCCGGTCAGGAACATCTCCAAGGATGACGCCATCGCCGGGGTCATCACGTTGGCGGGTGTGGCCATCCTGACAGTGGCGACCTACTACATTCAGTTCGTACTCACCAAGGCGGCCGTCAAATCCGCGCTGAAGGAGACCCGCCTGCGCTGAGATCCATATGTCGACCTTGAATCCTGAAGCGCCACGCAACAGGATGATGAGGTGTTATGAGTGATCCCCATTCCCTCGGACGGGAATGGGGATCACTCATCTGTCTACTGCTGCCTGTGCCCGCTGTCGAGAACGGTGTGTTCTGCGGCCATCACGGGTGATAACCGCGGAACGGTCCTGCGACTTGCGGGGAGTCGGTGCTTATGCTTTCTTGCTTCGGGCAGCGAGGCTGTGCCTACTGTTCCTCGCTGCGGGCAGCGAGGCTGTGCCTACTGTTCCTCGCTGCGAGCAGCGAGGAAATGCTCCTCGCTAGGAAGGACGGCGTTGAGGATCACGGCGACCACGAAGGCCACGGCGATGCAGTTCGAGGCGAAGATCTGCTGGAACAGGGCCGGGAAGTGGGCGAAGATGTCGCTCACCTGCGTGAAGCCGATGCCGATGGTCAGCGAAAGCGCAGCAATGGTGATATTGCGCTGGGTGAAGCCCGCCTCGGCGATCATCTGGAAGCCGGAGAGGATGATGTTGCCGAACATCATGATCGTGCAACCGCCGAGCACCGCCTGCGGCAGCGAGTTGAACATCTCCGCGATGGCCGGCACGAAGCTCGCCAGAATCAGAATCAGGCCACCGGAAAGAATGACCTTGCGGTTGACCACCTTGGTCATGGCCACCAGACCGATGTTCTGGGCGAACGAGGTGAGCGGCAGACATCCGAAAAGGCCTGAAACGGAGGAAATCAGACCATCGCCAGCGATGGCGCCGGCGGTCTCCTTCTCGGTGGGCAGACGGTTGAGACCCACCTTGGTCAGGGCGGCGGTGTCGCCGAGCACCTCTACCGAGGAGACGACATAGAGCAATGCAAGGGAGATGATCGCGCCTGGGTCGAACACCGGCTTGAACGGCATGAACTGCGGCACGGAGACGATGGCGAGATTCTGGAAGCCCGAGAAATCGACCTTGCCCATGCATACGGCCACCACGTAGCCGACCACGAGACCGAACAGCACGGACAGCTGCTTCAGCGTACCCTTCATCAGCAGCTGGAACGCCAGGCACGCCACCAGTGAGACCAGACCGAGCGTGAGGTTCTCCCACGAACCGAAGTCCTTCGCGCCGGAGCCGCCGCCGAAGCTGGTAGCACCCACGTTGAGCAGGGAGAAGCCGATGGACGTCACCACGATCGCCGAGACGATCGGCGGCACAAAACGACGCCAGTACTGTGCGGTCAGGCCCAGCACCAGCTCAAGCAGACCGCCGACCAGCACCGCGCCAACGACCGCACCATAGCCCTTGTCGGCGCAAATGGCCACCGCAGCCGCCACATAGGTGAAGGAGATGCCGGTGACCATCGGCAGGCGGGAGCCGATGCGCCACGCGCCATACAGCTGCAGGCATGTGCCGAGACCCGCCACCAGCAGGCCCGCCTGAATGACGGTGGCCGACTGAGCCGGCGTCATCTTCGCTGCCGAGGCCACGATGAAAATCGGGGCGAGATTCGCCACGAACATGGCCATGACGTGCTGCAGGCCGAATGGAATACCTTTCCAGAACGAAACCGGCGCATCCAGCGAAGTCAGCGCCTCCATCGAAATGCCTGCCGACTTGGCGGCATCCTTCTTCTCTTCCATATATCCTCTCTTGATTCTCTCGTATGTCAACGAACGCCGGTCCGCTGTCCGGCGAACCGGCGTGTGCCCTCAGTGGCGGAACTCAATCTTGCCGGTCTCGGGGTCCATGGACTCCACGATGGCCAGCGAGTCCACGTCATAACCGTCGGCGCGCAGCTGGTCGCCGCCGCCCTGGAAGCCTTTCTCCACTGCGATGCCGATGCCTTCGACGACCGCGCCGGCCTCCTCGCACAGCTCGATCAGGCCGCGCAGCGCCTTGCCGTTGGCCAGGAAATCATCGATAAGGAGAACATGGTCTCCAGGGTTCAGGTATTTCTTGGAGACGATGACCGGGAACTCCTTCTGCTTGGTGAAGGAGTACACGGTGGTGGTGTACTGGTCGCCATCCAGATTGATGGACTGGGCTTTCTTGGCGAACACCACGGGCACATCGCCGAAATGGCGTGCCGCGCAACAGGCGATGCCGATGCCCGAAGCCTCGATGGTGAGGATCTTGGTGATGGTTTTGCCGGCGAAGTGCCTGGCCCATTCAGCGCCCATGTGGTCGAACAGACGCACATCGCACTGATGGTTCAGAAACGCGTCCACTTTCAGCACATTGCCGGGTTTGACGGTGCCCTCGGCCTGGATTCGCTCCTCGAGTTCCTGCAATGGGTTTACCTCCTTGGCGTCAGATGGAAATAGCTGTTTTCAGATAACTGAAGGATATGGCAAACCAGCTTACGCTGACCGGCGCATATGGTAGATATGAATGTCGCACGAAAGGGGAGTACATGGTGTTCGAGGAACCGGAAGTCATAGCGCGAAGCGCCCAGGAACTCGTAGGGGACCTCAATCCTCAGCAGTCGGAGGCGGTGCAATATCGCGGTCAGGCGCTGCTCATCGGCGCCGGTGCAGGTTCCGGCAAGACCCGTGTGCTCACTCGCCGTATCGCATGGATTCTCAGTCAGTTCGGCGCATGGCCCAGCCAGGTGCTCGCCATCACCTTCACCAACAAGGCAGCCGCCGAGATGCGCGAGCGTCTCGCCACGCTCATCGGACCGGTGGCCCAACGCATGTGGGTGTCCACCTTCCACTCCGCATGCGTGCGGATTCTGAGACGCGACGGCAAATCCATAGGGCTCAAGTCCGGTTTCTCCATCTATGATTCCGCCGACTCCGAGCGGCTGATTAAGATCATCGCCACCGAATTCAATCTGGATATCAAGCGATACACCCCGCGTTCCATCCTCGGGCATATATCCGACCTCAAGAACAATCTGACTGGATGGAAGGAGTATCTGGCGCTGCACGCCCCGGACTTCACCCCCGGACAGCGCGGTTACCAATTCGGCACAGTGGGCGATCTCGAAGCCATCTATGCGGTGATCTATGCGGAATACGAGCACCGTCTGGCGCTCGCCAACGCCGTTGATTTCGATGATCTGATCGGCCGGACCGTGGAGCTGCTGCGCGCCGACCCGACCGTCGCCGAGTACTACCATCATCGGTTCCGCTACATTCTTGTGGATGAGTATCAGGACACCAATCATGCCCAGTATGTGCTCGTACGCGAGCTTGCGGGCGTGGACTCGGGGGATCGGCCGGTGCCGGGAGCGCCGAATGCGGGCAAAACCGGTCCTGCCTGGATTACGGTCGTAGGCGATTCCGATCAGTCGATCTACGCGTTCCGTGGTGCCGACATCCGCAACATACAGGACTTCGAACAGGATTTCCCCAACGCCAAGACCATCATGCTGGAGCAGAACTATCGCTCCACGCAAACCATTCTGGATGCCGCGAACGCGGTGATCAGCAACAACGAGGGACGCAAGCCGAAGAAGCTATGGACGGCGCTCGGCAAAGGCGAGCCCATCGTGGGGTATGCGGCGGATAACGCTCAACAGGAGGCCCAATGGGTGGCCGGGGAAATCGCGCGTCTGCATGCCGAGGAATCCATCGCATACTCGGACATGGCCATCATGTACCGCGCCAACGCGCAGTCCCGGTCGTTGGAGGAGGCGCTGATCAACGCGGGACTGCCGTACCAGCTGGTGGGCGGCACCAAGTTCTACGAACGTCGTGAGATCAAGGATGCCCTGGCCTATCTGCAAGCGTTGGTGAACCCGGACGACGATGTGAACCTGAGGCGTATCCTCAACGTGCCCAAGCGCGGCCTCGGAGACCGTGCGGAAGGCGTGCTGCTCTCCTATGCGCGCGAACACGGCACCAGTTTCTTCTACGCGTTGATGCATGTGGAGCAGATCGACGACGTACCCACCCGGACCGCCACCCTGCTCAAATCGTTCCGCGAATTGATGGGATCACTCTCGCAATTCACCCGTGCCCACGATTCCAAGCCGAGTGAAATCGTGGCTGAGGTCCTTGAACGCTCGGGGCTTCGCGCCGAACTGGAGAAATCCGTCGACCCGCAGGATGCCTCGCGACTGGAAAACCTGTCCCAGTTGCAGTCCACCGCCGCGGAATTCGAGCAGAACACGCCGGACGCCACGCTCTCCCAATTCCTCGAGACCACCGCGCTCGTAGCCGACTCCGACCAGCTGCCCGGTGAGCAGGAGGATTCAGGCAAGGTGACGCTGATGACGTTGCACACCGCCAAGGGTCTCGAATACCCGGTGGTGTTCCTGACCGGCATGGAACAAGGCACCTTCCCGCATTCGCGCTCGATGGAAGACACCACGGAACTGCAGGAGGAACGGCGACTGGCGTATGTGGGCATCACCCGGGCCAAGCGCCGCCTCTATGTGACGCGCGCCGCCGTGCGCTCGCAGTGGGGACAGGCCGCGGACATGATGCCAAGTCAGTTCCTCGACGAAATACCCCAGGAGCTCATTGACTGGAAGCGTAAGGAAGCCGGTGTGGAACGGATGCGTTCGAGCTGGGAATCCGACGGTTTCGCAGACGATTTCGGCGGATGGGATGACGACGATTTCGGTGGCACGACATTCGGTGGCTCCGCCACATTCGGCGGTCGAGGTTCGGTTTCCTCCTACGGGTCGCGGTATGGGTCCTCCTATGGCGGCTCGTCGTGGCATGGCTCCCGTGATGGCGGTTCCACGTATGGCTCTCGTTCCCGGTCTGGCTCATCGTCATACGGCTCCCGGTCAGGCTCATCGGATTCCTTTGGACGATCTCGTGGCGGGAAGGTCACCATACGTCGTGTCGCCCCCAAGTCCTCGGCGGCTGCTGGCGGCAGTGCCGGATCCAAGCTCGGCAAGGACAATGGCCTGTCTATCGCTGATTTTGCCGTGGGGGACATGATCAGCCATGACAAGTTCGGACTGGGGAAGGTCACCGCGCTCGAGGACAAGGGCATCAAATCCGTGATCACCGTCGATTTCGGCTCCGCCGGCGTCAAACGTCTGATGCTTCGTGTGGCGCCTATTGAGAAGCTCTAGCGACCTTCTCAATAGGCGCCCTTCGCGGCAGGCCGCTCACTTCGCCTACGGTCAGCCCGCTGGGCTGCCCGTTTGACGGCTCAGCCAGTGAGAAGCTCTAGCGCTCCGTCTTGCATGTGTCTGAGTGTTGTTGGCCCCCTCTGATGAGGGGGGCTGGCAGCGAAGCTGACTGGGGGAGAGATCTAGATGCAGTACTCAATTATCAGTGAGACAATCTACTAGCGACCTTCTCAATAGGCGCCCTTCGCGGCAGGCCGCATTGTCCATGGGCTGCGCGTAAAATCTTTTTCTTGGTGTCTGCCGAAAGGCGGATGCCGTCTGGAGTCATAGCCCATCAACGGGTCGGCGGCCGGCGTTCGTGAGAATGAAGGTCGCTCGTGAGCGATCACGACGAAGCGTTGGAGAGGCCCGACTCAGCGTCCGGCATCATGCTGAAGCCAGACGTTCCGTTCAAATAACGACAGAAGGAACAATCCAAATGACGAACGTTCAGCGTTCTCGCCGTCAGGTGCGCCTGTCCCGCGCCCTCGGCATCGCACTGACCCCGAAGGCTCAGCGCATTTTCGAAAAGCGTCCGTACGCTCCTGGCGAGCACGGCCGTGACCGCCGCCGCACCGAATCCGATTACGCGGTGCGTATGCGTGAGAAGCAGCGTCTGCGCGCCCAGTACGGCGTGTCCGAGAAGCAGCTTCGCCGCGCTTACGAAGAGGGCACCCGCGTCGCCGGCCAGACCGGTAACGCCATGCTGATCGACCTCGAGTCCCGTCTTGACAACCTGGTGCTGCGTGCCGGCTTCGCCCGCACCACCGCCCAGGCCCGTCAGTTCGTGGTCCACCGTCACATCCTCGTTGACGGCAACATCGTGGATCGCCCGTCCTACCGTGTCAAGCCCGGCCAGACCATTCAGGTCAAGGCCAAGAGCCAGACCATGGTTCCGTTCCAGATCGCTGCCGAAGGCGTGCACCGCGATGTGCTGCCTGCGGTCCCCGGTTACCTCGACGTGAACCTGGCATCCCTGAAGGCCACCCTGACCCGCAAGCCGGCCGTCGAAGAGATCCCGGTCCAGGTCAACATCCAGTACGTGGTCGAATACTACGCCCGCTGATCCGGGCCCCTCTGGTCAACAACAATCCAGGACATACCGCTCGAACCCCGCGCCGAACAGCGCGGGGTTCCTGCGTTTTCGGGCACCTATCCGCAACGATTCTGCCATAACGCGGGTGCAAAGGGCGCAACCGCGCCATCGGAGGTGACGACATGGCTGAATCGTTGCAGCCAAGCGGCACCGGCGCGTAGCATGGTCATCATGATTCTTCATCTGCATCTGGTCCGCCATGGGCAGACCTATTTCAACCGATACAATCGGCTTCAGGGCTGGTCCAACTCGCCGCTGACCGAATCCGGCATCGCCGATGCCGCAAGGGCCGGAGAACGGCTCAAGGGTCTGACCTTTGCCGCCGCATACTGCTCGGATACCACACGCGCGCAGCAGACCGCCGAGACGATTCTGGACATCAACGAGCAGGCTGGCAACGCGCGCCCCGAACTGATTGCGGACATGCATTTCCGTGAACAATTCTATGGCTATTACGAAGGCCTCGACATGTCCATGGCATGGTACGCCGCAGGCGCGCCTCATGGCGCCAAGACCTACAACGAGATCGTGAAGCGTTTCGGCCTTGCCGCGTCCCGTGATTTCCTCAAAGAGGCGGACCCCTTCCATGATGCCGAGTCGGATCAGGAATACTGGGAGCGAGTGGAAGGCGCCTTCCGCCTGATCGCAACGAATCCGCATCTTCGCGACGGCGACGACGTTCTGCAGATCTCTCATGGCAACACCCTGCTCAGTCTGGCGCATCGATTCGGCGGTCCCGATCTGGATCTGAGCGAACGGCCGGCCAACGGTTCGGTGACCGTGATCGAATATGACACCGACAAGCCATTCGCCGACGCCGTGACCATAATGTCGTATGGCAAATAGCCGGTGAAACAACCGGTGTAAACCCGGTGCCGATGTGGGGCTCGAGTGCGGCGGCGTGAAGAAATAGGCAATGAGTGCTACCCTTGTGCGAGTATATGTGACCTCAAGGAGGAAACAATGGGAGTCGGAGAGATCGCTGGCCTGATCGCGGCCATCGCGTTCGCAGTACTGGCCGGTTTCATGATCTATCCGCTGATCAGACTTGGCAAGATGTTTGATCAGATTGCGCAGACCGTCAAGGAGTCCGGTGAACACGCCATCCCCGCACTGGATGAAGGTGTGACCACCGTCAAGCAGGTCAACAAATCGTTGGAGGACGTGAATCGCATTTCCGCGGCCGCCTCCACCACGGCCAACAACGTCGGTGCGCTGACCGATCTGTATGGTTCGTTCCTCGGCAAGCCTGTCATCAAGATCGCATCTGCCGTGTATGCGCTCAAGTCCACCGCCCAGTCTTTCCTGGCCGGACACGCCGGTGCCCAAGCCGGTGATACCGGAAACACTCAGAAGGGGGAGTGATGTTCAAACGCATCTTCTGGGTCGGCGTCGGTGTGGCCATCGGCATCGTGGCAGTCACCAAAGCCCAGGCATATGTCAAGGCCAACACTCCTGATGCGGCCCGGCAGTTCCTGCTTGGCCCCGATCAGAGCAATGTTCCCATGCGGACGCTCGAAGGGCTGGTCAATGAATTCAACACTGCACGCCGGGCCCGTGAGGCTGAGTTGAACAGCCGATACAACGTGCAGGCCGACTGACCGGTCTCAAACGGCATCGCATCGTGAATCCTTCCGACGGTGCCGTTCCGCACAGGTCCGAATCCTTCACCTATCAAGCAAGGTCTTTCCATTTAACCCAAGGCGCACCTGCGTCAGCAACCAACAAGGAGTACATCCCGTCATGCGCACTGCGGAAATCGCAAAGCGATATCTCGATTACTTCGCCAAGCACGACCATCTCGTCGTACCTTCGGCGTCGCTGATCTCCCCGAATCCGACCACGCTGTTCACCATCGCCGGCATGGTGCCGTTCATCCCCTATCTGATGGGTGAGCAGACTCCGCCGAAGCATCGTATGGCATCCAATCAGAAGTGCGTGCGCACCCTCGACATCGACGAGGTGGGCAAGACCACCCGTCACGGCACCTTCTTCCAGATGCTGGGCAACTTCTCCTTCGGTGACTACTTCAAGGAGGAGGCCATCCACTATGCATGGGAGCTGCTGACCACGCCGCAGAGCGAGGGCGGCTACGGTTTCGACCCGGAAAAGCTGTGGATGACCACGTTCACCGACGATGACGAGGCCCGTTCCCTGTGGATCAACGAGGGCGTCGACCCCGAGCACATCCAGAAGATGGGCATGGAAGACAACTTCTGGACCACCGGCGGTCCCGGCCCCGGCGGCCCCTGCTCCGAGATCTACGTCGACCGTGGCCCCGAGTTCGGCAAGGAAGGCGGCCCGATCGCCGACGAGAACCGCTACATCGAGATCTGGGACTTGGTGTTCGAGAACTACGAGGTCGACAACGTCAAGTCCAAGACCGACCTGCATATCGTCGGCGAGCTTGAGAACAAGAACATCGATACCGGCGCAGGCCTGGAACGTCTGGCCTACCTGATGCAGGGCAAGAACAACATCTATGAGACCGATGAGGTCTTCCCGGTCATCGAGGCCGCCGAGCAGCTCTCCGGACTGAAGTACGGTGAGGATGCGGACGCCGACGTGCGCTTCCGCGTCGTGGCCGACCATGTGCGTTCCGCTCTGATGATCATGTCCGACGGCGTACGCCCGTCCAATGTGGGCCGTGGATACGTGCTGCGCCGCCTGCTGCGTCGTACTGTGCGTTCGATGCGCATGCTCGGCGTCACGCAGCCGGTGCTCCCCACCCTCTTCCCGACCTCCAAGACCGCAATGGAGGCCAGCTACCCCGAGCTCAACGACACCTTCCATGAGGTGTCCGAATCCGCATACGGTGAGGAAGACGCGTTCCGCCGCACGCTGGAAACCGGTACCACCATCCTCGACGTGGCCGTGAACAAGGCCAAGAGCGGTTCCTCCGAGCCTGAAGTGAGCGGTGAGGACGCCTTCAAGCTGCACGACACGTACGGTTTCCCGATTGAGCTGACCCTCGAAATGGCCGCCGAACAGGGCGTCAAGGTGGATGAGGGCAAGTTCCGCGAGCTCATGGCCGAGCAGAAGTCCCGCGCCCGCGCCGATGCTCTGAAGAAGCGCCACAACGTGGACCTGTCGGTCTACGACGACTTCAAGAAGACCCTGGCCAAGCCCATCGACTTCCTCGGCTACACCGACATGTCCGCACGGGCCAAGGTCATCGGCATCATGCAGGAGGGCAAGGGATCCGTGCCGGCAGTCACGGGCCCGGCCAACATCGAGGTCATCCTCGACCGCACCCCGTTCTATGCGGAGGCTGGTGGCCAGCTCGCCGATCAGGGTGAGATCCTGTCCGACGATGGTGCCGTGCTCGAGGTCGATGACGTGCAGAAGCCGATCAAGGACCTCATCGTCCACCAGTGCCGTCTGACCGAAGGCACTTTGGTCGTGGGCGCTGAAGTCAACGCCAACATCGATCTGAACCGTCGTGGCGCCATCGCCCGCTCCCACACCGCCACTCACATGGTGCACAAGGCGCTGCGCGAGGAACTTGGCCCGCAGGCCACCCAGCGCGGTTCCGAAGACGCTCCGAACCGTTTGCGCTTCGACTTCCAGTGGTCGAAGGCCCCGGCCAAGTCCGTGATCTCCGCAGTCGAGGAGCGTGTCAACGACAAGCTGCGCGACAACCTCGCCGTGACCACCAAGGAGATGAAGTTCGATGACGCCATCGCGCTCGGCGCGATGCACCTGTTCGGTGAGAAGTACGGCGACATCGTGCGCGTGGTCTCCATCGGCGAGGATGGATGGAGCCGCGAGCTGTGCGGCGGCACCCACGTCGACCATGTCGGCAAGATCGGCATGGTCAACATCCTCTCCGAGGCATCCATCGGTCAGGGCGTGCGTCGTGTCGACGCGGTCGTGGGCCAGGGGGCTTACGACTTCAACGCCCGCGAGCATGCGTTGGTCTCCCAGCTGTCCGACAAGCTGAATGCGCGTCCCGACGAGCTTGCCGAGCGTATCAACACGCTGCTCGCCAAGCTCAAGGAATCCGACCGCCGTCTGGCCGCCATGTATGAAGGGCAGCTTGCAGCAGCCGTACCGGCTCTGGTGGCCGAGGCCAAGGCCTCGAACGCTCCGGTGAAGGCCGCTGTCAAGAACGTCGGTCATTTCGGCACGTTCGACGCATTGCGCAAGACGGTGCTGGATATCCGCGCCCAGCTCGGTGATGACGCTCCTGCGATTGTGGCCCTCGCCGGTGTGAATGAGGATGACAAGCCGATGGTCGCTGTGGCCACCAACGATGCCGCCCGTAAGGCCGGCATCAAGGCCGGCGATCTGGTGCGCGGCGCATCCAAGATCCTCGGCGGTGGCGGCGGCGGCAAGCCGGACTTCGCCCAGGGTGGCGGTGCGGACCCGTCCAAGATCGATGAAGCGCTCGAGGCGTTGAAGCACGAGGCGCAGAAAGCCTGACGCCTGTGGTTTGGCTAGGCGTTGATTTGGGTAATGCCCGGGTCGGACTGGCACTGTCCGACCCGGAGCTGACCTTTGCACACCCGGCCGGCGATATTTACGTTGCCGGTGATTATTTCTATGCCATCGACGACGTGATCGATGTGATTGAGGACGAGCACGTCACCCATGTGGTCGTGGGATTGCCGTTGCAGATGGACGGTACCGAAGGGAAAAGCGCGAAAAAGGCCCGTCGCTGGGCTGCGAATCTGGAAAAGCGCTTGCAGACCTTGCATCCTGATGCGTCGGCGCGGTATCAGGTTCCTCAAGTACTATTCGTTGATGAACGATTGACTACGGTCAGTGCGCATCGCCAGTTATTCGAGGCGAACAAATCCTCGAAGAAGCACAGACCCTTGGTCGATCAGCAGTCGGCAGTGGTGATTTTGCAGACGGCACTCGACCGTGCCGGGAAACAATGAGGTACGGTTTCATGTCAGACAGCATTCATGATTTCTTTGATGAAAACACGCAGTGGGTTGAACATGGAACCGGAGCGGCGCCCGCGGGGGAACCGCCTCAGCCGCCGAAATCTCGCCGTGAGATGCGCAAGCGTCGGCGTCGGCGTCATAATCGGGCCATTGGAACAATCATCGCGGTCGTTGTCGTCATAGCGCTTGTGGCATGTGGCCTCTATTTCGGCATCGAGAAGCTGCATGAGATCCGTGACAGCAACAGTCAAGCCAATACCGCCATTGAGGATTATCCTGGTCCTGGATATGGGGAAGTGTCCTTTACCGTTGAAGAAGGTCAAGGAGCGGTGGAGATTGCCGATGGCCTGTTGAAGGCGGAAGTCATCAAATCCGCCGAAGCCTTCACCAGTTTGGTCAGCGCGAATGATTCCAAACTGTATCCCGGAACCTTCACGCTGAAGAAGCACATGGCCGCCTCGCAGGCGCTTTCCATCCTCACCGATGCCTCAAAGGCGGCGGGCTTCCTGGAAGTCAGGCCGGGCGAGCGGCTCAGCGCGGTCATCGCCGATGCCGTCACGTTGTCCGGCTTCGCGCAGAGCGATTTCGATGCCATTGTCAACGCCAAGGGAGAGGGTATTCTGCCGGCGGAGGCGAACGGCAGTTTTGAAGGGTGGCTTGAGCCCGGCACATACAACGTCAAGTCGATGGGCAGCGCATCGGACATCCTCAAGGCCATGGTCGATAAGCGCATCGCCAAACTCGATGAATTGGGTGTTCCTTCCGGAACCGACCGCGAACGTGTGATGATCATCGCATCCATTGCCGAGGCCGAGGTGAACAAGGCCGACTATTACGCCAAGGTGACGCGGGTCATCGAGAACCGTCTGGCGCAGGGAATGTCATTGGGCATGGATTCCACAGTGGCATACGGCAACAATGTCCAACCCGCGGATGTGACCACGACAATGCTCGAAGACGGGTCGAATCCGTATAACACCTACAAAATCGCCGGCTTGCCGCCTACTCCCATCAGCAATCCCGGCGACAACGCCATCCAGGCAGCATTGAAGCCGGAATCAGGTGACTGGCTGTACTTCTGCACGGTGAACCTTGACACCGGCGAGACCAAGTTCGCCGTCACCGCCGAGGAACATGACAAGAACGTCGCCGAACTGCGTCAGTGGCAAGCCGAAAACGGCCAATAACGTTGCATGTGGGTTAGAGGAGAATCCTTATGCTCTTTTCTATCCCGACGACTTCTATC
The DNA here is from genome assembly GCF_006408855.1 of Bifidobacterium sp. UTBIF-68. Classification (NCBI taxonomy): domain Bacteria; kingdom Bacillati; phylum Actinomycetota; class Actinomycetes; order Bifidobacteriales; family Bifidobacteriaceae; genus Bifidobacterium; species Bifidobacterium sp. UTBIF-68. The sequence goes on from NZ_JFAN01000009.1 coordinate 105,076, forward strand.
CGATGACCATATGAGCGACAATCGCCAGAACGGCCCCGAGCGCGATCACCGGCACATACGGCACCTTGCCGGCATGATCCGATGCGGAGCGTCGAGAGTCGAAACGCAGCCACAGCATGATCCAGCCGATTCCCAACACTCCCATGGCGAGCCACCAGACCACCACTGGGAGCAGTCCGAGCATGCCTACGGCCAAGCCCGCGGGCACCAATGCAGTCACGTCACCGAATCCCAGTGATTTAGGCACGAGCAATGCCAGGGCGAGCTGGATCACGCAGCACAGGGCGGTGAACAGGACCGCCTGCAACAGGACGAACAGGTCGTTGGACATCACGCCATACACGAATACGGCAATCATCTGAAGCAGCGAGCCGGCACCCACCCAAGGCAACGGCACCCGTCTCGTGCGTATGTCCACAATGGACAACGCAAGCTCACATAGCAGACCGGGAAGAGTGAACAGGTACGGCATGGCTTACCATTATCCCCTAGTTATTGACCAATGAACGAGAGGGATTGCTATGTTGCGCTGGCAGACGGCGGGGGAGTCTCATGGAGAGGCTCTGGTGGCCATGATCGAAGGACTGCCCGCTGGCATCCGTATCAGCACCGATGATATCGTCTCAGCCTTGGCGCGTCGGCGTCTGGGATACGGGCGCGGCGCACGCATGAAATTCGAGCAGGACAAGGTGCGTCTCCTGACGGGTGTGCGCCATGGATTGACACTTGGCTCCCCGGTGGCCATCGAGATCGCCAACACCGAATGGCCGAAGTGGACCGAAGTGATGAGCGCCGACGCACTCGATCATGAATTGCCTCGGGAGGGACGCAACGCGCCTTTGAGCCGCCCGCGCCCTGGCCATGCCGATCTCACCGGTATGCGCAAGTACGGATTCGATGACGCGCGTCCGGTGCTGGAACGCTCCAGCGCGCGCGAAACCGCGTCTCGTGTGGCATTGGGTGAGGTGGCCAGCCAGTTCCTTGATCAGGCGTTCGGCATCCGCACGGTGTCGCATGTCGTGGCGCTCGGTGGCGTGCACGTCGATGCCGATGCACCGTTGCCCACTCCCGATGATGTCGCCGCTTTGGATGCGTCTCCGGTGCGTACCCTCGACAAGGACGCGGAAAGCCGTATCATCGAACGCATTGACGAGGCGAAGCGTGCTGCGGATACGCTCGGCGGTGTGGTGGAAGTGCTTGCCTACGGCGTGCCGGCAGGTATCGGCACCTATGTGGAATCCGATCGCAGGCTTGACGCGGCACTGGCCGGTGCGATCATGGGCATTCAGGCGTTCAAGGGCGTGGAGATTGGCGATGGCTTCCTCGAAGCCGAACGCCCCGGATCCCAGGCGCATGATGAGATCGTCGTCAACGCAGACGGGCGCATCGGCCGTCTGTCCAACCGTGCCGGCGGCATCGAAGGCGGCATGTCCAACGGACAGGTGATTCGTGTACGCGGTGCCATGAAGCCCATCCCCTCCATTCCGAAGGCCTTGCGTACTGTGGACGTGCTTACCGGCGAGGCCGCGAAGGCCATCAACCAGCGTTCCGACAGCACCGCGGTTCCTGCGGCGGCCGTTGTCGCAGAGGCGATGGTCCGTCTGACCATCGCCCAGTACGCACTAGATAAGTTCGGCGGCGACAGCGTCGAGGAGACACGTCGCAACATGGAGGCATACCTTGCCTCGTGGCCTGAGCATATGCGCTGATTCGTGGGAGAGCTGAATATGTCATCACGCCCCTACGCAGTGATCATCGGCATGATGGGTGCGGGCAAGACCCGTGTCGGCAAGGAAGTCGCCCATATGCTGCGGCTCCCGTTCATCGATGCCGATATCGAGATCGAGCACGAGGTCGGCATGAAGATCCCCGATTATTTCGACCGATACGGTGAACCGGCCTTTCGCGAGGTCGAAGCGGATGTCATCGCCGACGTGCTTGCGGATTTCGAAGGTGTGTTCTCCCTCGGAGGGGGAGCACCTATGACGCCATCCACCCAACGGGAACTCGCCTCGTACATCAGACATGGCGGCAAGGTCGTCTATTTGGACGCCGATCCGCGTGAGGCCATGGAACGCGCCAATCGCGGTGGCGGCAGGCCGATGCTCAACGGCGACGCCAACGCCCGTTGGAAGAAGCTCCACGCACAACGTGACCCGGTATTCCGCGAGGTATCCAACGTCCATGTGCATACCCATGGTCTGACGCCGCAAGGTGCCGCCAAGAAAGTGATAGATATGGTTTCCCAACGAGCAGTTCATGTTGAAGGTGCAGCTATCGATCCATACGATGTGGTCATCGGTGAAGGTGCGATGAACCGATTGGCGGATGTGCTGGGTCCAAAGCCGGCCAAGATCGCGCTCATCCACACGCAACCTGTGCAACGGCATTCCGATCGGGCGCGTACGCTGTTGCGTCAAGGCGGCTATGAGGTATCGGATATCGTGATTCCCGATGCGGAACCGGGCAAGACCATCACAGTGGCGAACGGCATATGGGAACGGCTGGGTGACGAAGGGTTCACTCGCTCCGATGCCGTGGTGGGCCTCGGGGGAGGTGCAGCCACTGATTTGGCGGGCTTCGTGGCAGCAACTTGGATGCGCGGCATCCGATACGTCAATTGCCCGACCTCGCTGCTGGCCATGGTCGATGCCTCCACGGGAGGCAAGACCGGCATCAATACGCAGCAGGGCAAGAATCTGGTAGGTTCCTTCTATACGCCGGCCGGCGTGCTGGCGGACACCACCACATTGTCCTCTCTGCCCAACGACATCTTCATTGAAGGACTCGGCGAGGTAGCGAAATCCGGTTTCATCCGCGATCCCGAGATTCTTCATATCTTGGAGCGGCATGCGGATGAACTCCGGCTTTTCGATGGACAGGCTTTTTTGGGCTCCCCGCTTGAAGAGACCGTGGCGGAGCTCATTGAACGTACTGTTCGGGTGAAGGCCTACCATGTCTCCTCCGATTTGAAGGAAAAGGGACTGCGCGAATTCCTCAACTATGGGCATACGCTGGGCCATGCCATCGAAAAGCTGGAGCACTTCCGCTGGCGTCATGGCAATGCCGTGGCCGTGGGCATGGTGTATGCCGCGGAGCTGGCTCATCTGCTGGGGTACATCGATCAGGATCTGGTCGATTACCATCGTGCGTTGCTCTCCGCGTTGGGATTGCCGATCTCGTGGAATGGCGGCTCGTTCGAGGACGTGCTTGCATTGATGCATCGCGACAAGAAGGCTCGCGGCAACAAGTTGCGCTTTGTGGTGCTTGATTCCATCGGCCATGTAGTGCATCTAGACAATCCGCCCGCCGATGCCGTAGAAGAAGCCTTCCGTCGCATCCAACACTGACGGTGTGGTGGTGCTGATGCGTCGATATCATGGTCGCATCAGCACCTCGCCCTCATTGTTTCGCATTATCGTTTCGTATCATTGATTGATGGCATCGGCGTCATTGGGATGTCATTGGTACTGTCTCCCTCTGCCGAGGGAGGTGCCCCGAAGGGGCGGAGGGAGAGAATAACATGTCCACTGAATTCACCAAGGTCATCGTCGTCAACGGTCCGAATCTCGGACGTCTCGGAGTGCGTCAGCCCGATGTCTATGGCCGTCAGGACCTCGAGGAACTGCGTCGCCTGTGCACGCAGTGGGGCGCTGAACTGGGTCTTGAAGTCGAGGTGCGCCAGACCGACAATGAGGCCGAGATGGTGCATTGGATGCATCAGGCCGCCGACGAGAAGACGCCGGTGGTGATGAATCCCGCGGCCTTCACACACTACTCGTACGCGCTCGCCGACGCAGCCCACATGGTCGGCGACGCGGGTCTGCCATTGATGGAGGTCCACATTTCCAACCCCTCGGCGCGCGACGAATTCCGCAAGCGTTCCGTGATTTCCCCAGTCGCCACCGGCACCATCACGGGAATGGGCTTCTACGGCTACAAACTGGCGCTCGAGGCTGTCGCTCACATCATCGGTCAGTGAGCGTGTCTGCTGAATCATGTGCATCGATTGTTCTTCCTTGGTGAGCTTGGACGATGGTTTGTGGATGGCGCATGTGTGTGTGGCTTGTGGGCGGCCAGGGGCGAACACGCCGGGTCACGTGCGGATGATACAGTGAAATTCCATGGTTAGAAGAACACATGGCAATTCCCAAGAGCACGTTACCAAGCATATTTTCGTTACCGGTGGCGTTGTTTCCTCCCTCGGCAAGGGCCTGACCGCATCTTCCCTCGGACGTCTGCTGCGCAGCCGTGGCATTCACGTGCTGCAGCAGAAGCTTGATCCGTACATCAATGTGGACCCCGGCACGATGAACCCGTTCCAGCACGGTGAGGTGTACGTGACAGAGGATGGTGCGGAGACCGATCTCGACATCGGCCACTACGAACGCTTCCTCGATGTGTTCCTGAGTCAGAAGGCGAACGTCACCACCGGCCAGATCTATCAGGAGGTGCTGCGCAAGGAGCGCGCCGGCGAATACCTCGGCCAGTGCGTGCAGGTCATCCCGCACATCACCAACGAAATCAAGTCCCGCATGCGCGCCCAGGCATCCGATGACGTCGATGTGATCATCACCGAGATCGGCGGCACTGTGGGCGACATCGAATCCCAGCCCTTCCTGGAGGCGGCCCGTGAGGTGCGCCGCGACCTCGGCCCGGAGAACTGCATGTTCGTGCACGTCTCCCTGGTGCCCTACATCTCCGCGGCGCATGAGCTCAAGACCAAGCCGACCCAGCACTCCGTGATGATGCTGCGTCAATTGGGCATCTCCCCGGACGCGCTGGTGCTGCGTTCCGACCGTCCGCTCAACAAGTCCATCAAGGACAAGATCTCCCTGATGTGCGACGTGGACGAGGAAGGTGTGGTCAACTGCGTGGACGCGCCGAGCATCTACGATGTGCCGAAGATCCTCTTCAACGAGGGGCTCGATGCGTATGTGGTGCGTGAGCTCGGTCTGCCGTTCCACGACGTCGACTGGGACGAATGGGCCGACCTGCTCGAGCGCGTCCATCACCCCAAGCATGAGGTGAATATCGCCATTGTCGGCAAGTATATCGACCTGCCGGACGCCTACCTGTCGGTCACCGAGGCCATCAAGGCCGGCGGCTTCGCCAACTGGGCCAAGGTCAACGTCAAGTGGGTCGCCGCAGACCGTTGCGAGACCACCGAAGGTGCGGCCGCAGCCCTCGACAACATCGATGGCATCGTGATTCCCGGTGGCTTCGGCATCCGTGGCATCGAAGGCAAGATCGGAGCGCTGAAGTTCGCCCGTGAGAACGGCCTTCCGGCACTCGGTCTGTGCCTTGGCCTGCAGTCCATGGTCATCGAATACGCCCGCCACGTGCTGGGCATCGAGGACGCCAACTCCACCGAGTTCGAGCCTGATTGCGCCAATCCGGTAATCGCCACCATGGAGGAGCAGAAGGACATTGTGGCCGGTAAGGGTGATATGGGCCACACCATGCGTCTGGGCTCCTATCCGGCTGAGCTGGAGGAGGGCTCCCTGGTCGCTGAGTTGTACGGTACAACGCACGTCACCGAACGCCATCGTCACCGTTACGAGGTCAACGTGGCCTACAAGGACCGGCTGCGCGAAGGCGGCCTGCGCATCTCCGGCCAAAGCCCGGACGGCGAGCTCACCGAGTTCGTCGAGCTTCCGCAGGATGTGCATCCGTTCTACGTGGCCACCCAGGCCCACCCGGAGTTCAAGTCCCGTCCGACCAAGCCGCATCCGTTGTTCGCCGGTCTGGTGAAGGCCGCGCTCGACCACAAGGAAGCTCGCAGCTGAACGGCTGAACACCATTGGCGTAACGCTATGTTGCAAAAACTCTCACTGGGTGCCACCAGCGAGAGTTTTTGCATATATGTGAGCAAGGTCATATGCGCTGAAGGTGGAGAAGAGGCCGATGCCTCTGCATGTTCACGGGGATAGGGCATAATGGCGTCAAGTGCATAAGCACGGGGAACAACCAACGAGAGAGTGTGTAATAGTCACATGACCGATAACTTTGGACAGCCGGTGGGCATATCGCAGCCCGGTATCGCCAAGTCTGTGAGCGATGGTGAGACGACGGCGGTCTTCGCGCCTTTTGACGTCGTGCAGCCACCGGTGAACGGCGTTGCGGAGCATGCCATCCGCGTCAAGCCGCGGAAGCGCCACGTCTGGCCGTGGATTGTGCTGGGTGTCGTGGCGGTGCTGGGCGCAGTATGCGGTGGTGGGTTCTGGTTCTTCCAATCGCACGCTCTTCCCGGCGCCACCCTGTGGGGCAATCCGGTCATGGGGCAGAGCAAGAGCCATATCGCCGCACAGATCGATGATGCGGTGAGCAACACCACGGTGACCGCTTCCTATGAAGGCAAGACCGCCAAAATCTCCCTCAAGGATCTCGGGCTGAGTGTTGATTCCGATGCGATAGCCTCCGATGTGGTCAACGCCAAGCGCGATAGTGCATGGTGGCAGCAGTATGCGTTTTGGGTCAAGAAGAACGTGGATGTAGCTCCTGCTAGCGTCTCGGCTGCGAATAGCACCACCTTGAACTCCAAGCTCGGCGTCGATGAGGTCAAGCCCATCGATGCTTCGGTGAATCTCAACGCGGATAAGAACGCCTTCGATGTGGTGCCTGGCCAGCCGGGCAAGGGCCTGGACGCCAAGCCTGTGGCTGAAGCCGCAGTGGCTTCGATCAAATCGCTCGGCAATGATTCCTCCCCAACCGTAGAGGTCTCATTGAAGAGCACGGATCCACAGATCACCGACACCGTCGCGAATGACGCCAAGTCCACACTTGACAATCTCATCAAGAACCCGGTGGCTATCAAGATCGGCGACCATCAGATTGCTTCCGTCGATGCACGGGCGTTGGCTGCATCCATGCGTGTCGATGCCAACAAGAACGGCAAGCTCGCTTCCGGGGAGACCCGCAACGGATACGTGGTGTTCGATGCGAACAAGATTCAGCAGTATTACGATCAGTCAATCAAGCCCACTTTCCAGACCAGCCGGGAAGACCGTGAGGTCATCGTCAACAATGACGGCGACGAACTGAAGGTCATCAAGGAAGGCCATGACGGTGTCACCATCACCACCGGTGCCGATGGCAGTGTTGGCAACGATGCGGTCGAGGCTCTTGCCAAGGGAAGCGGCTCTGTAAGCGTCGAGGGCACTGTGGATCCAATGCAGACCAAGAAGACCAAACGTCACGTTGTTGTGGATCTGTCCGACCGTCTCGTCCATGTATACGAAAACGATCAGGAGATCAAGACCTTCCATGCATCTGTGGGCGAGGACAACAATCCGACCACGGGCGTGTGCGAAGGCGATCTGTGCACCCCTACCGGTGATTTCAAGGTCTGGCTCAAGTATCCGACCCAGGACATGAGCGGCAGCGTCAAGCTCTCCGACGGCAGCACCTCGACTTGGAACGTCAAGGGCGTGGGCGATGTCAACTACTTCTCCAAGGACGGCTGCGCCATCCACCGTATCGCCAAGTCAAGCTTCACCAGCGACGCCACCATCGCCGGCATGAACAACATCTCCCACGGTTGCGTGGGCATCGGATGGGATGTGTCCGATTGGTTCTACGATTGGTGTCTGATGGGCACCAGCGTGCACGTGCAACTGTGATCGGCTGAATTCATTTCCGCAAAGGCTGTCTCGCAGAGGAAGCTGGAAGGATCTGACTATTCTGAACATCGAATACGGGGCTTGTCATGTCCGTCCATGACGAGCCCCTTGTCATACTCGCGCGTCATGTGCCGCACATCACGTCAGCGCACAGCCAATATGCAGTGTGGGCAGTGGTGTTTAGACACGGGTTCTGTTAGGTTTACGTAGGATATTGAGCAACAAGGAAGGCAGGATGGTGAGCGAAAACACAGCGCCAAACGCCGCCGCTGACGTGGAGATGAGCCAGTACGTGGCCGACCGTTCACGCGTCAACGAGGAAAAGATCAAAAAGGACGACGAGATCATCAGCCAGTTCGGCGATTACAGCTATGGCTGGCACGATTCCGATGCAGCCGGTGAGGCAGCCAAACGAGGCATCGACGAGAATGTGGTCCGAGCCATCAGCGCCGACAAGGGAGAGCCTCAGTGGATGCTCGATATGCGACTGCGCGGCTTCAAGGCTTTTCTGGACAAGCCCATGCCCAAGTGGGGCGTGGATCTGTCCGGCTTCAACGCGGACGATTTCAAGTACTACGTCAAGCCCATTGACAAGCAGGCCAAGACCTGGGAGGAACTGCCCGACGACATCCGCAGCACATATGACCGTCTCGGCATTCCCGAGGCTGAAAAGAAGCGTCTGGTCTCAGGCGTGGCGGCGCAGTACGAGTCCGAGGTGATCTACAACTCCATCCAGGAGGATCTGAAGAACAAGGGCGTGATCTTCGTCGACACCGATACTGCGGTGCGCGAATACCCCGACCTCGTGCGCAAGTATTTCGGCACTGTCGTACCTCCGGAGGACAACAAGTTCGGTGCCCTGAACACTGCCGCATGGTCGGGAGGCTCGTTCGTCTATGTGCCGAAGGGCGTGCATGTCGACATCCCGCTGCAGGCCTACTTCCGTATCAACACCCCCGCCATGGGCCAGTTCGAACGTACGTTGATCATCGCCGATGAAGGCTCCTACGTGCATTACGTGGAAGGCTGCACCGCACCGATCTGGTCCGAGGATTCATTGCACGCCGCCATCGTCGAGATCATCGTCGAGAAGCATGCACGCGTGCGCTACACCACCGTGCAGAACTGGTCCAACAACGTGTACAACCTCGTCACCCAGCGTGCCTATGTACGCGAGGGCGGCACGATGGAATGGGTGGATGGCAACATCGGCTCCAAGGCCACCATGAAATACCCGGCCTGCATCCTCGCCGAGCCGTATGCGAAGGCCTCCACCATGTCGCTTGGTTTCGCCGGCAAGGGCCAGTATCAGGACACCGGTGCGAAGATGATTCATCTCGCCCCGCACACCAGTTCCACCATCGTGGCGAAGTCCATCTCCCGCGGTGGAGGTCGCTCCGCCTATCGCGGTCTCGTCAAGATTGTCAAGGGCGCGGAAGGCTCGTCCAACTCCACGGTGTGTGACGCACTGCTCGTCGACGATTTCTCCCGCTCGGACACCTACCCGCATGTGGATGTGCGTGAGGATGACGTCTCCATGGCGCATGAGGCCACCGTTTCGAAGATCTCCGAAGACCAGCTCTTCTACCTGATGAGTCGAGGACTCACCGAAGAGGAGGCGCAGGGCATGATCGTACGCGGCTTCGTGGAGCCGATCAGCCGCGAGTTGCCGATGGAATACGCGCTTGAACTCAACAGACTTGTGGAACTTCAGATGGAAGGATCGGTGGGCTGATAGCAATGGCCGATACAACAACACCCGTCAAGGAAATCAACATTCCGGTGGCGGATCCCAATGACCCGTATGCGGTTCCGGCGGCCATGCCGTCCTCGGTCGACCACGCCGTCCGCTCGTTCGACGCGAACGACTACCCTGAACCCGACCGCAAGCAGGATGAATGGCGATACACGCCCATCGAACGCATCAGCGAGTTCTTCAACGTGTTCAAGCCGTCAGGCGAAACACAGATCGAAGTCTCGATGATTGATGGATCGCCGCTGGCCGAAGGCATCAAGCTTACGCAGACGAAGCTCGGTGAAGGCCTGTCCGGCACGGTGTCCAAACCGAATGACCGAGTCTCCGCCGTGGAATGGGAATCCGGTGCCACCGCCACCATTCTTGAATTGGAAGGTGAGATCGCCCAGCCGGTGCTGGTCAAGGTGCATGGCGCGGGGGAGGACCTCGATGCGTTCCATCTGGTGATCGCCGCGGCCGACCGTGCGCATGCCGATGTTGTCATCGAGCATGACGGCGATGCGCGTCTGGCCGAAGGCGTTGAAATCACCACGGGCAAAGATTCCCATGTTTCCACCACCTTCATTCAGGAATGGGCGAAAACCGCCAAGCATGTGGGCAACCATCGCATCCACGTAGGCGAGGGCGCGTCCCTGCGCCATTCCGTGGTGACATTGAGCGGCGACATCGTGCGCATCCGCATGGACCAGGATTTCGGTGGCGAGCAGGGCGACCTCAACATGCTCGGCATCTACTTCGTCGATCCCGGCGAGCATATCGAGCACCGCACGATGGTGGTTCACAACCATCCCGACTGCAAGTCACGCGTCGTGTACAAGGGTGCCTTGGATGGCAAGGGCGCGCACTCCACATGGGTGGGCAACGCGCTTATCCAGCCCACAGCGCCCGGCACTGATTCCTACGAGCTCAACCGCAACCTCGTGCTGACGCCGGGAGCCATCGCCGATTCCGAACCGAACCTCGAGATTGAGAACGGCAACATCATCGGTGCAGGCCACGCCTCCTCGGTCGGCCGTTTCGATGATGAGGAGCTGTTCTACCTCGAGTCCCGCGGCATTCCCGAAGCCGATGCCCGCAAGCTCGTGGTACGAGGCTTCTTCGGCGAACTCGTGGAGGAGATCGGCATCCCCGCCATCTCCGAGCATCTGATGGATGTCATCGATCGCCGCCTCGCACGTGGCGAGAACAAAGCCGTGGCGCAGGTCCTAGAAGACAAGTAAGCCCCCGGCCGCAAGTTACGAACACACGTTATTAGGAGCACAACATGTCAACACTCGAAATCAAGGATCTTCACGTTCATGTGGAGACCAAGGAAGGCACCAAGCAGATTCTCAAGGGTGCCACCCTGACCGTCCACTCCGGTGAGACGCATGCCATCATGGGACCGAACGGTTCCGGCAAGTCCACATTGGCGTACACGCTCGCCGGCCATCCCAAGTATGTGGTTGATTCCGGCGAAGCGCTGCTCGACGGACAGGACATCCTCAAAATGACCCCGGATGAGCGCGCCAAGGCAGGCCTGTTCCTGGCCATGCAGTATCCGGTGGAGGTGCCGGGCGTCTCCATGACCAACTTCCTGCGGACCGCGAAGACCGAGATCGATGGTGAGGCGCCGGGCATCCGTCAGTGGGCCAAGGATCTGTCCGAAGCCATGAAGCGTCTCAAGATGGATCCGAAGTTCGCCACCCGTTCGGTCAATGAAGGCTTCTCCGGCGGTGAGAAGAAGCGCGCCGAAGTGCTGCAGCTCGAACTGCTCAAGCCGAAGTTCGCCATCCTCGACGAGACCGATTCGGGCCTCGACGTCGACGCCCTGCGCATCGTATCCGAAGGTGTGAACCGTGCCAAGGAAGCCAACCAGTTCGGCATTCTCATGGTCACGCACTACACGCGCATCCTGAAGTACATCAAGCCGGACATCGTGCATGTGTTCGCTGATGGCCACTTCGTCAAGACCGGCGGTCCGGAGCTGGCCGACGAGCTTGAAGAGCATGGTTACGACGCCTACCTTCCTGAAGGTGCCGATTCCGAATCCGCGCTGGCCTAGCCTGATATTGCACTCTGACCGCACGTTCCCTACGGAAATATCGTTACGATGAGTGGGTCAGTATAAACGGAACGGGAAAGCACAGCACAACGAAGGGGAATGATAATGGTTGATTTTGAGGCGATTCGGGGTGAGTTCCCGATTCTGGACCAGCGGATCCATGGGCACCCGCTGGTGTATCTGGATTCCGCGGCGACCTCGCAGAAGCCGAATGCGGTGATTGACGCCGAGGCCGATTTCTATCGCACCATCAACGCCGGCGTGCACCGCGGCGCACACGAGTTGGCCGCCCGCAGCACGATGGCCTTCGAGGAGGCCCGCGCCAAGGTCGCCAAGCTGGTCGGCGCGAACGCCGCCGAAGGCGAGGAGGAGATCGTGGTCACCGGTGGTGCCACCGCAGGTTTGAACCTGTTGGCCACCGCTTTCGGCAATGCATCTCTCGGGCGCGGGGGAGAGGCGGCGAAGTGCTTCGCTCTGAAGCCCGGTGACGAGATCGTCGTCTCTCGTGCGGAGCATCATTCCGTGCTGCTCCCGTTCCAGGAACTGGCTTACCGCACTGGGGCTGCGTTCAAGTGGATCGATCTGACCGAGGATGGTCGCGTGCGCACCGACAATCTCGATGAGGTCATCACCGAGCGCACCAAGGTGGTCGCCGTCACCCATGTGGGCAATACGACCGGTGCCATCACCGATGTCGCGCCCATCATCAAGCGCGCGCACGCCGTGGGTGCCGTGTTCATTCTGGACGCATGCCAGTCCGTGCCTCATCTCAAAGTCGATTTCCATGCGTTGGATGTCGATTTTGCGGCATGGAGCGCACACAAGATGTACGGCCCGACCGGCGTCGGCTTCCTGTACGGCAAGCGCGAACTGCTCGAGGCGCTGCCGCCGGCCAACTTCGGCGGTTCCATGGTGGAACTCGCCTATATGGACCATGAGGCACAGTACATGGCCCCGCCGGCACGCTTCGAAGCCGGCACCCAGCCGGTGGCTCAGGTGGTCGCCGCAGGTGTGGCAGCCGAATGGATGATGAACATCGGTCTTGAGAACATCGAGGCACATGAGCGGACCATCGCCGCCGAACTGCTCAAGCTCGGCGACATCGACGGCATCCGTATTCTGGGACCGCGTGAGAACGTGAACCGTATCGGCACGGTGGCGTTCGACGTCAAGGGCGTGCATCCGCATGATGTGGGCCAGTACATCGACGCACAGGGCATCGCCATCCGTGTCGGACATCATTGCGCTCAGCCGGTTCATCGTCATTTCGGCCTGTATGCGTCCAACCGGGCCTCCAGCGGCGTCTACAATTCCGTGGAGGACGCCCAGACATTGATCGAGGCGGCACAAGGCATCCGTAAGTTCTTTGAAGTGGAGTAGTTGCATTTATGAGTGATTTCGGCATGAGCGGAGACGAACTCGAGCAGATGTATCAGGAGGTCATTCTTGAGGCTTCCAAGCATCCGCATGGCAAGGAGTCGTTCGCTCCTGATGCTGCGACGGAGCAATCCGGTGAGGCCGTTGCCAATACGACGGTTCGCGCCACCCACGAGTATTGCACTCCCGGTGAATCGCATCAGTTCAACCCCACATGCGGTGATGAGGCCACCGTCCACGTGGAGGTGTCCGATGACGAGCCCCACACCATCAAGCGTCTGGTATGGGACGGCCACGGCTGTTCGATCTCCCAGGCCAGTCTGTCCGTGATGGTGGATCTCGTGGACGGCAAAACCGTGGAAGAGGCCATGGGATTGGAGCAGGTGTTCCATAAGCTCATGGAATCACGCGGTGCCGGTCTGCACGATGAGGCATTGGAAGACAAATTGGGCGATGCCGTTGTATTCCAAGGCGTATCCAAATACCCTATGCGTATCAAATGCGCTCTGCTAGGCTGGGAGGGGCTGAAGGATTCCATCGCCAAAGCCCTTGCCGCAAAGAACTGAGGTAGTTTATGACCGACAACAATCTGGTTCCCGAACCGCAGCCGTCCATCTTCGACGCCGTCAATGACGTGCTGAAGGACGAGGAGGCCTCGCGCCGTGTGATGATGAACCCTGCATTGGCCAAGGGATTTCCGAACGGGCATCCGGTTGAGCCTGCCAATCATGATGATGACACCTGCGCCTGCGGCAATCATCATGGTGCCTGCGGGTGTGCGGACGAGCCCGACAAGTCGGACGGCAATGACATTCCGTTGAAGGCTGTGGACGACATCGGTTGCGCCACCGCAGAGGATGTGCGTGAGGCGCTGCATCAGGTCATCGACCCGGAGTTGGGCATCGACGTCATCGACCTCGGTCTGGTGTACGGCATTGAAATCGACGAGCTCGGCCGTGCCATCATCACGATGACGCTGACCACGCCGGCATGCCCGCTTACTGACCTCATCGAAGACGAATGCGCCTCCACGTTGGCCGGTCTGGTCGAGGAATTCCGCATCGATTGGACGTGGGATCCCCGTTGGACCATGGACCGCATCACTCCTGAGGGGCGCGACCAACTCGCGGCCCTTGGATTCAACTTCGACAACATGCCGCAGTACTGATCGAATTCGGCTCAGCTGCCACAGAGCGATGCCAGTTCAGTAAGCTGAGATATGCAAAGGCCCCGCGAATCATATCGCGGGGCCTTTGCATACTATGATGCCGTCAATCAGTCATCGACTATGGTGTTCTTCGGCACTACGGTGATGCCATCCGGAGTGACCGTGAAGCCACGTGCCAGATCGTGCTCGGTGTCGATGCCGACCGTGGAGTTCTCGGTGAGCACCACGTTCTTGTCGAGAATCGCCTTGTAGACGCGTGCGCGGCGGTTGATGATCACACCGTCGAACAGCACGGAGTCCACGATCTGGGCCCAAGAATGGATGCGCACGTTGGGGGAGAGCACGGAATGGTGCACTTCGCCACCGGAGACGATCACGCCGGGGGAGACAATCGAATCCGTGGCGTGGCCGAGACGGTCACGGCCGGCGTGCACGAACTTGGCCGGCGGCAGGTTGCCGGACATCGTGTAGATCGGCCAATCCTGGTTGTACAAGTTGAACTCAGGCACATAGGCGATCAGATCCATGTGCGCATCGTAGAACTGCTTGATGGTACCCACGTCGCGCCAGTATGCGTGATCGGTGGCCGTGGCACCGGGAATCTCGTTGGAATTGAAGTCGTATACGCCGGCCTCGTTGCGCGACGCGAAGTAGGGGGCGATGTCGCCGCCCATATCGTGCTTGGTGTCTGCGGATTTCTCGTCGAGCGCCAGAGCCTCGAACAGCGCCTTGGTGTTGGCCACATAGTTGCCCATGGAAGCCAGGATTTGGTTCGGGTTGTCGGGCAGGCCGGTGGTGGAGGCGGGCTTCTCCTCGAAGTTCTTGATCATGTTCGGATGATCGGGATCAACTTGGATCACGCCGAATTGCTTCGATTCTTCAATGGGCTGGCGGATGCCGGCGACGGTAAACTCAGCGCCGGATTCGATATGCTGCTGCACCATCTGCTCGAAGTCCATGCGGTAGACGTGGTCGGCGCCGACGATGACCACGATGTCAGGCTGAACATCCTCGATGATGTTGATGGTCTGGTAGATGGCATCTGCCGAACCAAGGTACCAGTGCTTGCCGAGTCGCTGCTGCGCCGGCACAGGGGAGACGTACGAACCCAGCAGGGGGGAGAATCGCCACACTTGGGAGATATGGCGGTCGAGCGAGTGAGACTTGTACTGTGTCAGTACCACCACCTGGCGATACCCTGAATTCACCAGATTGCTGAGCGGGAAATCGATCAGGCGGTACACGCCTCCGAAGGGGACAGCGGGCTTGGCCCGGTCTCGGGTTAACGGCATCAGACGGGTCCCCTCACCGCCTGCAAGCACAATCGACAGAATCTTAGGATTCTTAGCCATCGTTTATCCTCTCTTGTCGGAGCGTCTTTCGACACCGCACTGCTCGGCTAAACGCATCGTTGCATCTGGTTTACATAGTTAATAATTGCAGAAAAAAACGAACATGCAAGGATATCGCTTCCGCGTGCCGTGAACTTGTGATGAACTGTTGCGCGTATTCGTACGCGATGCAGGACCTTCGGCTGTGTGTGAAGGCTGTCTAGCGCATACAAGGAGTGTGACGTGCCTCACATCGCATTGCGAGGTGTGGCATATCAAGCTGCAAGGTGCAGTGATGCGCGACTCGATGACAGCCTGACGTCTGTCTGACGAGAGGATTGCGAGAAAACGAAGTTCAGTGTCTGGTGGCGTAGAAGGCAACCGCGCTGGAAGCAGCCACATTGAGGCTATCGACGCCATGGCTCATGGGAATTTTGACGGTCAGGTCGGCGCGTGCGATGGTGTGATGCGACAGCCCGTCGCCTTCGGTGCCGAAAATAAGCGCGAGCTTGCCGATACGCGTCGGATCGTCAGCCGGCGCATGCAACCGGCGGGTGAGCTCTTCCAATGAGATGGAACGATTCTCAAGAGCCATGGCCACCGTGGTGAATCCCAACGATTTCAACTTGTCGATGCCTCGGAATGGCCAATAATGCTTGTCTTCCGTGCCATCTTCGTTAAAACCGGTGATTCGGGTCCATGGCACTTGGAACACCGTGCCCATCGAGACACGGGCGGCGCGACGATACAGGGGATCCCCGCAGGATGGCGTGACCAGGACCGCGTCCACATCCAACGCCGCCGCCGAACGCATCAAAGCCCCTACATTGGTGTGGTCGACGATGTTCTCCATCACCGCCACACGTGTGGCGGTCCGGCACACCTCTGCCACGGACGGCAACTGCCAGCGGCGCATGGCGCACAATGCGCCGCGGTGCAGCCGGTATCCGGTCAGACGCTTGAGCTGTTCGGGGGAGGCCACATATACGGGAATCGAATCGCCCCACCTCGCATCGATGAAGTCGAAGGTCTGTCGCATGCCTTCGAGCCAAGGCTCCTCCACCAGCAGCGAAAGCGGTTCCCTGCCAGCTGCCAGGGCGCGGTCGATGACCTTGGGCGATTCGGCGATGAAGACGCCTTTTTCCGGTTCCAGACGGTTGCGCAGCTGCATTTCCGTAAGGCTCACATATGCCTCGACGCGCGGATCGTCGACGGACTGCAATGTGATGAATCGCATGGTGAGCCTTTCGAATAACGAAAAACCCCTTGCATTGCAAGGGGTTTATCTGTGCCCGAGACGGGACTTGAACCCGTACGCCTGTATAAAATAGGCACTAGCACCTCAAGCTAGCGCGTCTACCATTCCGCCACCCGGGCAGGTGTCGTTTGGACAACGAGTAGATACTTTAGCAGCAAATTACGAAGATGCAATTCGCGCGTGTGTTCGGCGTGTCGCGTGTAGCCTTGAAGGCATGACTGATGCTGTATTCCTCTTCGACCCACAGGTCGATAACGTGCCGGTGAATAGCGATGAGCTCCATGCGGGATGGAAGCTGACACTGCCCGCCCATGTCAGGCGTCATGCCGTGCAGGCCATGCGATTGAAGGCGGGTGACAGCCTGCAACTGTCCGATGGACATGGGCTCAGGATCCAGGCGGTGATGTCGGATCCGGAAGAAGGACTGGCGGAAGTCGTCGAAGTCGGTCGGGAACCGGAACCGCTGACGAGGTTGTCGCTCATCCAGGCATTGGCGAAGACCGGACACGATGAACAGGCCATCGATATGGCCACGCAGATCGGCGTCGACCAGGTGGTGCCGTGGCAGGCCGACCGATCCATCGCCAAATGGAAGGCCGGTCGCACTGACAGGAAATGGGGTTCCGTGCTTGACGCAGCCACGGAGCAATCGCGCAGAGTGTTCAGGCCACGGCTTGAACCATGCGTATCGAGCAAGGAGGTCACGGCGATTTGCCGCAGGGCCTGCGTGCATGGCGATCTGGTCATCGTACTGCACCAGGACGCCACGGATACCTGGTCAGGCGTTGAGTGCAAGGTCTCACAGTTGATGGAACGCACCCTGGAAGACGGCCGGCCAAGAACCATCAGCGTGGTCGTAGGACCGGAAGGCGGCATCAGCGAGGCGGAGATCTCGGAATTCACCAAAGCGGGCGCTCTGACCTGCGTATTGGGCCATACCATCATGCGCGCAGCCACGGCGGGGCCTGTGGCATTGTCGCTGCTGTCGCGCGTCTTGGGGCGATACGAGTGAATCGGTGTTGAACAGCGGTTTTCCGTCACATCGAGTAACGGCCTCGCGCTAAGCTGAAACAGGAATGCAACCACAGAAGAACGAGGAGCATGATGAGCGAATCCGATGAATGCCTGTTCTGCAAGATCATCGCAGGTCAGATTCCCAGCAGCAAGGTCTATGAAGACGACACCACGTACGCGTTCAAGGACATCAATCCCAAAGCGAAGATTCATGTTCTGGTAGTGCCCAAGAAGCACTACGCCAATGCCGCCGAACTTGCCGCAGCCGATCCTGCCGAACTGGCGCACATCGTATCCATCGCCCAGCATATCGCCGATGAATCCTTCCACGGGGCGTACCGGCTGGTGTTCAATACCGGCCTTGACGCCGGACAGACGGTATTCCACGTGCATGCGCATGTGCTGACCGGTGAAAAGCTCGACGAATAGGAATCCATTCTTCCCGTGGCAACAACAACACGCACCATCACCATTCCTTCCCAGCTTGACCCGGTAGCTGTGTTCGGTCCGGTCGACGAGGTCATTCGTGAGGTGGAGAGGGCCTTCTCCGACCTGACCATCATCGTGCGGGGCAATCGTGTGGCCATAGTCTCCCGATCCAAGCAGACCGAGTCGCAGGCGGCACAGGCCGAAGAGTTCATCAATACCATCATCCAGGCCGCGTATACCGCTCCGATGGATGCGGATACCGTGCGTCGCATGCTTGACCAGAACGTATTGAAGAACCACGTACGGCTCGAGCATCCCGGCCACGGGCCGGCGCATGACAGACTCGTGCGGTCGACGGTCGCCGAGCGTTCCCGTGCGCGTACGGCAGGAGCGCACGACCCTGTGTATCGCAAACCCATTGTCCCCGGCGTCATCACCTTTGCCGCAGGTGTGCCCGTACGGGCCAAGACGCCCGGCCAGATGGCATATGTGAACGCCATTGCGTCACATACCATCACCTTTGGCATCGGGCCTGCCGGCACCGGCAAGACCTATCTTGCGGTAGCCAAAGCCGTGCGGGCGTTCCAGGACAAGGAAATCCGTCGAATCATCCTCACCCGTCCTGCGGTGGAGGCCGGCGAAAACCTGGGCTTCCTGCCCGGCACGCTGAACGACAAGGTCGACCCCTATCTGCGCCCGCTGTATGACGCGCTCGGCGACATGCTGGGCGCCGATCAGCTCAAGAAGCTCATGGACGACAACACCATCGAGGTGGCGCCTCTCGCATACATGCGCGGGCGTACGCTCAATGACGCCTTCGTGATTCTCGACGAGGCTCAGAACACCACTGAACAGCAGATGAAGATGTTCCTCACCCGTCTCGGCTTCAATACGCGGATGGTGATCACCGGCGATATCACCCAGGTCGATCTGGCCGTTCCCCGTTCCGGCCTCGCCACCATCGAGGGGATTCTGGACGGCATCGACGACATCGCCTTCGTGCATCTGAATACCGAGGATGTGGTGCGTCACCAGCTGGTCGGCAGGATCGTGGCGGCGTACGACCGCCATGCGGCGATTGCAGGAGATCATCGCGGTATGAGAGGCCGACGGCATGCCGCAAAGCCCGTGGAAACGACGAACCCGAGCGAGGAGTCCAATGAGCGTTGACGTGACCAATGAAACCCAGTGGAACATCGACCCCAAGGTGTTCTCCGATCTGGGCATATGGGTGCTCGATCAGATGCGGGTCAGCACCCAGTCTGATCTGACCATCATGTTCGTGGACCCCGACCCCATCGCGGAACTCCACATGAGATGGATGAATCTCGAGGGGCCTACTGACGTCATGAGTTTTCCGATGGATGAGCTGCGTCCTGGAGACGGCAAAACCGTCATGGAGGGTGTACTCGGCGATATCGTCATCTGTCCCTGGGTCGCCGCACAGCAGGCCGCCGCAGCCGGACACAGCACAATGAGCGAGATGCTGCTGCTCACCATCCACGGCATTCTGCATCTGCTCGGATACGATCACACGACTCCCGAACAGGAGCGGCAGATGTTCGGTCTGCAGCGCCAATTGCTGCTCACGTTCTTCGCTTTGCGTCAGGACGCCAACGTGCAGGCCACGCTGCCGGAAGGCACGCCCGACGCATTGGCCATATACGATGCCTCGCATGGCACCGGACGAGATCTCAACGCCAAACAATAGATTCAAGGACGGCACATCATCACCATGGAGTATTCCAGTACCACCCTCATCTCAGTCACTGTCATTCTTGTACTGACCGCTGCCTTTTTCGTCTGGCTGTCCCTGACGATGGCGGCGGCCGAAGGCGCAGTCGCCCGCGTGACCCGCGCCAGCCTGAACAACATGATTCTTGAAGTGCAGACCGACTCTGAAATGAGTCAGTTCCTCAAGATGAAGAAAATCGACAAGATTCACCGGGTGCAGCGTCTGATTGCGAATCGGTATGCCACGGCAGGCAGTTGCGCTTTCTTCCGCATCACCTGCAATGTGCTTGATGGCGTCCTCGTATGCGCCATCACGTCATTATGGGGGCTTGAGCTATGGATTAGCCTGCTGGCGGGGTTCCTGTTCGCCATCGTGGTGGCCGTGGTCTCCGTGTTGGTGCGTCCGCGCACAACCGGTATGGCCAAGCCTGTGGAGATCATGCTGTCCAGTTCGACCATCGTCGCATTGGGATGCAAGATCACGCCGTTCGCCCGCATCGGTTCCGAAAAGAACGGCAAGGGGGCGGGGCGCAAGTCCAAGGATTCCGACCTGTCGGACGATGAGGAGCTGGAGAAAATACAGCTCGAGCAAGGCAAGGCCGCCATCGATCGCTTGGTCGAATCCAATGATTTCGATCCCGAAGTCTCCGAAATGCTGCGCAACGTGCTGACGTTGTCCGATACGCTGACCCGCGAGATCATGGTTCCTCGCACCGACATGATTTGCATGGAGCGCGGCACCACGTTGTCTTCGGCATTGAAACTGTTCTCCCGTTCCGGATTCTCCCGTGTGCCGGTCATTGGCGAGGATGTCGATGATCTGATCGGCGTGGCGTATCTCAAGGATGCCGTGCGTGCCACCGCCTTCAACCCGTCCGCTCTAAGCCGCGAGGTGGAGTCGATCGTCCGTCAGCCTCTGCTGGTGCCTGAGTCCAAGCCGGTGGATGACCTGTTCCATGAGATGCAGCGTTCCCGTCAGCATGTGGCTGTGGTCGTGGACGAATATGGCGGTATCGCCGGTATGGTGACCATCGAGGACACGCTTGAACAGATCGTCGGCGAACTCGAGGACGAACATGACCGCATCCAGCACAGTGAGCCGGAAAAGATAGGCGAGAACAAGTGGAAGATGCCCGCGCGTACGCCGATCGCCGAGCTCGAGGAGATCTTCGAGATCGACATCGACGAGGACGATGTGGATACCGTTTATGGTCTGCTGACCAAGCTGATCGGACGGGTTCCGATCGTCGGGGCCTCCGCAGTCACTCGTGGACTGCGTCTGACTGCGGTCGATTCCGCAGGACGCCGTAAGAAGGTCTCCACCATCGTCGTAGAACCGGCACACGTCGAGGGTGACGAGGAAGATGGCACAATCAGTGAGAATGACGGTGGCGCATCCGACGGGGATGGGCAGAACGCCGGCAACGCCGACAAGGAGTGATATGACCCAAAGCGATGATCAGAATGAAGCCGTGAACATGGCGGTTGCCGTGTCCGTACAGGATGCGGACCGCACCCATGAAGCGTCAGAGGTGCCATACCGCTCCGGATTCGTTGCCGTGGTGGGGCGTCCGAATGTGGGCAAGTCCACGCTGATCAACGCGCTTATCGGCAAGCAGATCGCCATCGCATCATCTCGACCGGAGACCACGCGTAAGGCCATCCGAGGCATTCTGACCACCGAGCATGCGCAGCTGGTGCTGGTGGACACACCCGGCATTCACAGGCCGCGCACATTGCTGGGGCAACGATTGAACGATGTGGTGGAGGAATCGCTGTCCGATGTGGACGAGGTGGCGTTCCTGCTTCCCGCCGATCAGGAGATCGGTCCCGGTGACAAGCGCATCCTGTCCCGTTTGCGTACCGATTTCGCCGTCAAGCGCGAAGACGGCACGTTTTCCTGGAAGATTCCGCTGATCGCCATCGTCACCAAGATCGATGAGCTGAACAGACAGGCTCTGATCAACAAGCTCATTGAAATCAATGGTTTCGCCGATTTCACCGACATCGTACCGGTGAGCGCGTTGGAATACGACAATCTCGACGAGGTCAAGAAGGTGCTCATCGAGCATATGCCCGAAGGCCCAAAGATGTATCCCACCGACATGATCAGTGAGGAGCGTCCGGAAGAGACCATCGCCGAACTCGTCCGTGGAACGTTCCTCGAAGCGTTGGATGATGAGTTGCCTCATTCGCTGGCGGTTGTGGTGGACTCCATCGATTATCCGCAGGACAACGAAACCGGTGCCGGCTATGACGGCAAGGCCGAAGTGCATGTGTCGATCTATGTGGAACGCGACTCGCAGAAGCCGATCATCATCGGCAAAGGCGCGTCGAACCTTACCTACGTGAAGAAGAAGCTGCGCACGCCGGTCAACCGCATTGTCGGGCAGAAGGCGAAACTCGACCTCCATGTCAAGGTGGCCAAAGGCTGGCAGTCCGATCCTAAGCAGCTAGAGCGCCTTGGCTTCTGACGGTATATCGGCTCCCCTTGTCAGGGGAGCTGTCCCGCGAAGCGGGACTGAGGGGTAGTGCATTCATCAACGAAGGAGGGGCTCCCCAATTGGGGAGCCCCTCCTTCGTATCCGCATGTTGCTTCGCTGCTCACTTCTTCCTGGTGTACATCTGGGTGTTCAGCAATGTGGAGTAGCGCTTGATGACCTTGGGACGGATTACCTTCATCGATGCGGTCATCAGACCGTTCTCCTGAGTGAATTCCTCAGGCAGTATGATGAACTTGCGCACGGACTCGGCCCTGGAGACGCCTTCGTTGGCCTGATCGACCCACTTCTGCACTTCGGCGCGCACCGCGGCGTTCTGCGCGGCGTCCTCCATCGACATGTGCTCGTCCAGACCCTTTGCGGCCAGCCACGGGCGCAACGACTCCTCGTCCAGCGTGATCAGGGCGGAGATGAACGGCCGCTTGTCGCCCAGCACCAGAGCCTGGGAGACGATCTCGCAACGTTGGATCACTTCTTCGATCGGGCCGGGGGAGACGTTCTTGCCGCCTGCGGTGATGATGAGGTCCTTCTTACGACCGGTGATGTACAGGAATCCATCGTTGTCGATGCGGCCCAAATCGCCGGTGGCGTACCATCCATCTTCGGTGAACGACAATTCAGTCGCCTCGTCGTTCTTGTGATAACGCGGGAACACGGCACGACCCTTGACCTGAATCTCACCATCTTCGGCGATACGCAGGGAGAAACCGGGGAACGCGATACCGACGGATCCGGCGTGGAACGGTGTTCCCAGCGGGTTGAAGGCGCACGGAGCGGTCGTTTCGGTCAGACCATAACCCTCATACACCGGCACGTTCGCGCCACGGAAGAAGGCCAGCAGTTCGGGATCGAGCGGAGCGCCACCGGCCACGAACCACTTGGCTCGTCCGCCAAGCACTTCGCGCAAGGACGAATAGACAATAGGATCGAATGCGGCGCGACGGGCTCGGGTCAGGGCTCCGGCCTTCCCGTTTGCCGAAATCTCCTTCATGTAATCCTGGGCGGCGACCACGGCGGAAGCGAACACCACGCCCTTGGGGCCGTGCCCGGCCTTCTGCGAGGCGGCGTTGTACACCTTCTCCAACACGCGTGGCACCACGATCATGATGGAAGGCTTGGCCACCTGCAAGTCGCCGATCAGCGTCTTGATGCCGGTGGCGATGTAGATATGGATGTCCGAGGCAACGACGATGTAGTTGATGGCGCGGGCGAAGGAATGTGCCTGCGGCAGGAACAGCAGGATGGTGTTCCTCTTGTCGTGCAACAGCTCGGGCATGTAGTCCGGCAGATTCAGCGCGGTCTGGCAGTAGTGCTCATGGGTCATCTCCACGCCCTTGGGCGCAGCGGTGGAACCGGACGTGTAGACGATGGAGCACAGATCGGTCTTCTTCACCGAATCGATGCGCTCGTCCAGTTCCTCGTCCGACACGCCGGCGCCGTACGCCTTGATTTCGTCAAGCGCACCGGTTTCGATGGTGAGGATGTGCTCGAGAGACGGGCATTCCTCCACAGCGCCATCCGCTTTCTCGCGCATATCGGCATCCTGCACAATCAGCAGACGTGCATCGGAATTGTTGACGATGTTGCGGATCTGCTCGGCGGAATCAGTGTCGTAGATGGTCGCCAGCACGCCGCCACAGGCCATGATCGCCGCGTCCGTCAGATCCCAGTCATATGACGTGCGGCACATGAACGCCACGGCATCGCCCTTTTTCAGACCGTAATGCAGTAGGCCCTTGGCCACCGCACGCACGTCGGCCAGGAACTCGTTGGCGGTCACGGTGACCCACTCGTTGCCAGACTTGTACGTATACAGAGGCTCGTCGCCCATGCGCCTGGCGCGATCCGCATACAGGTCGTAGATGGACGTGCCCTCATCCAGTGGTGGGTTGCCTTCGGTGGAGGTGGTGAGCAGACCCGAAACCGGATCGATGTCGGTGACGGTCAGATGTCCGTCGTCCCAGTCATCGCTGTGCGGCAGCGCGATGTCGGCTTCGACCGGCACGTCGGCGTTGGACAGGTAATCGGGCTCGTCCGGAGTGTCGTCGTGCACTGGGTGGACGAAGTCGGACCCCAGCCTCAGCGCCCTACGGGTGAGGTCGATGGTGTGTTGCGTGAAGGAATTGATAACCGACAATTCTTGCTCCTGCTATACGTGTCAATGCCGTCCGGGCATAGGCCAGTGGCGCCCGAACGCTTCTCAACAGACAAATTGTAATCGCGCGAACCGAACTCGTCACCTTACGCAACCGTAGGAAAACCTCGCGCAACGGTAAGAAATCAACCGATGCATCGGACATGTTGCGGTTACACTTGCATCTGGATAATCATTTCCATTCAAAGTTGAACAGAAAGGGGTCTCATGGCTGAAACCCAAGAACCCACCGTGGTGTTCGGCGTTGTGAACGAAACGTCCGAAACGGAGTCCCGCGTCGCGCTGACGCCGGATATCGTCACCCGGCTGCGCAGGAACGCAGTCTCCTGCATCATCGAATCCGGTGCCGGGACTGCCGCAGAATACACCGATGAGGATTATGAGAAAGCCGGAGCCGTGGTCTCCGACCGTGCAACCGTGCTGGGCAAGGCCGATGCACTCGGCTTCGTCGACAGGCCATCCGCAGGAACAGTCAGCAAGCTCACAGCCGGCCAGTGGGTTATCGGCATGCTCGGTTCCTTCACGGATGCCGAGTACATCGACGCGTTGGAGCAAGCCGGATTGGTCGGCATCGGCATCGAGAAGCTGCCGCGCAAGCTCTCCAGCGCCCAGTCTATGGACGAGATGACCTCACAGAACTCGGTCATGGGATACAAGGCTGCCATCACGGCAGCTGACGCCTATGGGTCGTTCCTGCCGATGATGACCACCGCAGCCGGCACCATCCGCCCGGCCAAGGCGCTGGTGCTCGGAGCCGGCATCGCCGGACTGCAGGCCATCGGCACGCTGCGTCGACTCGGTGCAGTGGTCACTGCCTACGATGTTCGTCCTGCGTCCAAGGGGGAGGTCGAGTCCCTTGGCGCCAAGTTCCTCGATTTGGGGCTCGATTTCTCCGCAGGTCAGGGTGAGGGCGGCTACGCCCGTGCGCTGAGTGCCGAAGAGCAGGCGCAACAGCAGGCTGCAGTGGACAAGAAGGCCGCCGAATTCGACATCATCATCACCACAGCCAAGGTTCCCGGCCGCAAGCCTCCGGTACTGCTCACCGCCGCCGGCGTCAAGGGACTGCACCGGGGTGCCGTGGTCGTCGACTGCGCGGCCTCCGAGCTCGGCGGCAATGTCGAGGGTTCGGCAGTGGGGGAGCAGGTGACCGAGGGCGGCGTCAAGCTGATCGGCGCCCCGTACCTCGCCTCCGGCGTGGCCACCACTGCATCCAACCTGCTGGCCCGCAACGTGGCCGACATTCTCGTGCACTTCATTCGCGACGGCAAGCTCAGTCAGGATCTGAGCGAAGAGCTGGACGACGCTTTGGTGGTCGCCGGCCGCGCCGAGGTCGTTCCGGCCGAAGAGCTTGCCACGAAATCCGAGTGAGTCAAGGAAGAAGGATTGATCATGCCTACACTCGTCGTATCCATCACCTTATTTGTGCTCGCGCTGCTCATCGGCATCGAGGTCATCGGCAAGGTGCCGGCGACCCTGCACACGCCGTTGATGTCCGGCGCGAACTCCATCCACGGCATCGTCATCGTCGGCGTGGTGATTGTGGCCGCCGAAGCCAATTCGCCATTGGCCTATGTGTTCATCTTCCTGGCCGCCGTGCTCGGCACGATGAACGTGGTCGGCGGCTATGTGGTCACCGACCGCATGCTGGAGATGTTCAAATCCAATAAGAACGAGAAGAAGGGAGAGTCGAAGTAATGGCCTCCGCAACCGTGGGAACCATCGACATCGTCGCCTGGTTCGTATATCTGTTCTCGGCCGTCATGTTCGTGATCGGCCTGCACTTCATGAACTCCCCGAAGACCGCGCGCAAAGGCAACCAGATCTCCGCGTTCGGCATGGTTGTTGCCGTGCTCATGGCGTTCATCGTGCTCTTCGCCAAGGGATTCGTGAACACCGTGGCCGTGGTGGTGCTCGTCGTCGGCATTCTTCTGGGCGCGGTGGCAGGTGTGGTCTCCGCCAAGAAGGTCAAGATGACCGACATGCCGCAGCTGGTCTCCGTGTTCAACACGGTGGGCGGCGGCGCGGCCGCGTTGGTGGCGTTGAACGACATCCTCACCAAGGAAGGCACGCCGGACATCGTCGTGCTCATCACCGCTGGCCTCGGCATCCTCATCGGTTCTGTGACCTTCACCGGTTCGCTGATCGCCGCCGGCAAGCTGCAGGGCATCAAATGGGTCAAGAAACTCTCGCTGCCCGGCAAGGGCGTGTGGAATGTGCTGTTCGCCGTGCTGTCCATCGCCGCATTGGTCATGCTGTGCGTCCAGCCCGAGCAGCGTCTGCTCTGGTCGATTCTGACCACCGTGTTCGCCCTGTGCTACGGCTTGGTGTTCGTCATTCCGATCGGCGGCGCCGACATGCCCGTCGTCATCTCCGTACTCAACGCATGCACCGGTACGGCCGTGGCCATGTCCGGTCTGGCCATCGACAACGTGGCGTTGATCGTGGCCGGCGCGCTCGTCGGCTCGGCCGGCGTGACCCTGTCCATCCTCATGGCCCAAGCCATGAACCGTCCGCTGCTGTCCGTCCTCGCCGGCGGCTTCGGCGGTGGTTCCGGTGCAGCCGCTGCAGGCGAGGGCCCGGAGGGCACGATGAAGGAGACCACGCCCGACGATCTGGCAGTCCAGCTCGTCTACGCGCAGAAGGTCATCTTCGTGCCCGGCTTCGGTCTGGCTCAGGCTCAGGCCCAGCGCGAGCTCGCCGACCTCGGCGAGCTGCTGAAGAACCATGGCGTCGAAGTGTCCTACGCTATCCACCCGGTCGCCGGCCGTATGCCGGGCCACATGAACGTGCTGCTCGCCGAGGCCAACGTGCCCTATGAGGAGCTCGTGGATCTCGATGAGATCAATCCGCAGTTCCCGCAGGCCAACGTGGCCCTGGTCGTCGGCGCGAACGACGTGACCAACCCGGCCGCACGCCGCCCCGGCACCCCAGTCTCCGGCATGCCGATTCTCGACGTGGACAAGGCGCAGAACGTGGTCGTCATGAAGCGCGGCCGCGGCATGGGCTACGCAGGCATCCAGAACGAGCTCTACTTCGAGGACAACACGCAGATGCTGTTCGGTGACGCGAAGAAGAGCCTGCAGGCCGTCATCGCCGCCGTCAAGGAATTGCTGGCCTGATTGCCGCAATCCATAATCCATAGAACAGGGGCTCCCCAAAGCACGCATGCAGTGCGATGGGAAGCCCCTTTCGTTTTTGGCAATCGTAGCGATCGTGTCGGCGGATTATAGGCGATGCGCCGTGCCGGGTTCAAGTTGGCGCTACGGCGCCATCCTGGCTGTTCAGACCCGCGACTGGAATGGCGCGGACGGCAGGCCATCCCCATTGAACAACGGTGCCGGCCCCCAGCTGTACCAGCCGTAACGCACCGCCACGGGTTCGGCGACGGCATCGGATTCAACGATTACCGAATCGCCGTCAATCCGTGCGTCAGCGGGATGATAGACACCATCCATCCCCGCCACCTCAAACCCGGACAAACCAGCCGGCATCCGGTCGTACGGCAACGAGGCCGGCATTTGAGGCATCACGCCTGTGATGTTTGAGGTGACGGCCATGCGATGAACGTCGTCATCCCAGCCGTTCCACCGGTCGAATCGCAGTGCTCGTGCATGGGCGAACTGCACGCGCAGCTTCTGTGGCTGCTCCTGTGCGGGAAGGCCGCCAAGGTCGCGGGAGACCTCAGTAACCGTCGGTCCGTCAGCGGCAACATCCATGCCATAGACGTGCTCCTCGGCCACCATCGCCGCCCGCTCGCCGACTGGACGTTTGTCCGTCGGATGGATGTTGTTGAATTCGCCGGTATCGAATGTGATCACCGGGTAGGAGCCTTCGGTGTCGTGTGCCACGTCGACCTGCGCCTGACGGATATGCGGCCAGAACATCGGATCGATCCCGGACTCATATACGCTCTTATCGATCCAGCGCGGCAGCTGCACGATAAGGAACGACAGATTCCGGTCCTTCCATAGACCTCGCCATTCGCCGATCATGAGCTTGAGCAGGTCCCGATAGCTCTCATGATGTTGCTCGTCCTCTTCCCCCTGATACCACAGCACGCCGCGTGCTCCGAATGGTGCCAGGCGCGAGACCATGGCATTGAACGCCCCGGTGACATGGTATTGGGAGAACGGTGTGACCGGCGGAGGCCATGGGCACTGACCATACCGCTCGTTGAGCGTGTCCCAGGTGATGTCCGGTTCAGCGGCTTGTGCGGCACTGATTTCTACGTTCCACTTGTCGAACCGTTGTTGCCAATCCTCGGTCTCTGCGTGGAATTCAGCGTCGGTCTTACCATCGACCTGTGCATGGTACCGTTCGAGATACCCGCGTCCGGCCGCATGCGACGCCAACGTACGCTCGCTCATCCACGCCGAGACCGACGTGCCTCCGACATAACAGTCGATGATTCCCACAGGCACGTCGGAGGCGAGGTCGCGGCGTAGCCGATGCGCGAAGTGATACGCTATCGCGGACATCGTGCCGCAGCTATCAGGGCAGCACGCGCGCCACGACGAGGAATCCTCCGCTGTGATGAGGTCGTCGTCCACGAACCCTGACTTCGGGACATTGAAGAACCTCAGCAACGAGTCGGACGACTCTGCCATGGTGCTGCGCGCGTGCAGGTCGTTGCGCAGCTCGAATTCGATGTTGCTCTGTCCTGAGGCAATCCATACCTCGCCCACCATTACGTTGAGATAGGTAAGGCTGATGTCTGCGCGGTCGCTGATGGTGAGCGTGTACGGTCCGCCGGCTTCCAGCGCTGGCAGGAAGATGAGCCAGTCGCCATCGGCATCTATGGTTCCCATGCCGGTGACGCTGTCCGTATCGGACATGGATGATGTGTGTATAGGCGTCTGCTCAGCGTCCGAGGTAAGGGTGACCACGACGGTCCTACCCGGCTGTCCCGTGCCAAACAGGGGAATCGGTTGGCGCCGTTGCAAGACCATATCGTGGGAGAAGATCGCCGCCGGTCTCAGTTCGGCGGCACCGGTGGGCTTGTCCGCCGCGGCTTGGATGCCGCTGGCGTCGACCCCGCTGGCATTGGCCCCCGGTGCCGGTCCTGTAGCCGTCTGTCCGTTGCCTGTCATGATCTCACGCCCCTTTCGTCTCATCGGCCCAGATACCGTCACCGAGCGAGCCGATGAATTCGACGAGTTCCCTCGCCATCTCCTCATGCTCCGGCACTCGTGGATGCCCGGGAGTCGCCGACCCGTTGCGCGAATACAGGAAGTGGTGGGCGATGGCACCTGCCTTCATCGGGGGGACATTGTTTACGGTCGTGTGGCCGAATGATACGACGGAGTCATTGCCTATTGACTCATTGAACGTGCGTACGGCCTCATCGATCGCGCGGTCCCATGACGGATCATGGTATAGCACGGTGGTGGTGCATATCAGCGTCGCTTGGGGATACACTCCGTGGCTGGCACGCAGGAAATCGACGTACCGGGTTCGCCAATGCCGGGCCTCGACGCCGTCATAGTCGTCGGCCATGAAGTCATGAGGATGAGAGTCGTTCTGTCCGACGGCTACGACGACCACGTGCGGCGAGTACCGGGAGAAATCCCACGGTTTGGCCGCGCCAAGCACGGGGTTGTACTCGATGCGGTCCCAAATGCCTTCCATGCCTATGTAGTCAGGCCCGTTGAACCAGCCTATGCCATCCAGCAGGGACGCGCCGCCCTGAGCGGTGACATGGACCTGAGCCCCCAGTGCACGCGCCGTAATCGCCGCGTACGAACGCCATGAATCGCTGTAGGAGCTCAGATCGACGTCCGGATCGCCCTTGCCGGCGTACAGGATGGCCTCGTTCCGTTCGCCGCAGGACACGGAGTCGCCGAATACCTCGATACGGCGTGACGGTTCCGTGGCAGTCGGCGGCATGACCTGCGCGCCGGCGTCCACGCCGAATCCCAGCAGTTCGAGGTAATGCTGTCCGTCCTGACGCTTGAACACCACGGCCTCATGCACGATGTCGGGGAGATGCTCGGCCAGTGCGAGTGTGACAGGCCCGTAGGATGCCCCATGTGCGCCATCGGCGCCGGAGGGAATACGAACCTTGGTTTCCGCTCCGTCGATGATGACACCGATATGGCTATCGCCATAACACCAATGGTTGATGAGCGTCACGGTCAGCGATGTCCCGGTGAACCGGAACGCCGCCTGAGTGTAGGGATATACCCATACCGGCCGCTCCGGATTGTCGTCATCGATGCGTCCCATGGTTCGGATGGCCGGGTTGTTGGGGAAGATGGTGATGGGCTTCTTCGCCTCCGGTAATGCGGAATTCTTGTCCGCGCACGACATTGTCATCGAATGCTCCTCATTGATGGTGTTCAGTCCGTCGATGCAGTGGTTCGGATCGATATTGCGACTTAGTTTATAATCCAAGACTCGCAACACCTTAACCGCTTCATGTGAATATGATACACTCATTGCGGACGAAACGAATCATCGGTTGATTCGGTCGCCAACGAAGGCAATGGACGCGTAGCAACGCTTCCGTCACGAACACATCATCATGAAAGGACCGTCCACATGACGCTTTCAGCAAATTTCATGTTCGGCACCGCCACGGCGTCGTACCAAATCGAGGGTGCGGTGCATGAGGGAGGACGCTGCCCCTCCATCTGGGACACGTTCTCCCACACCGGTCACACTGTCAACGGTGACACCGGCGACGTGGCCACGGACTCCTACCACCGGTACAAGGAGGACATCGCCCTGCTCAAGGACCTCGGCGTCGACGCCTACCGGTTCTCCATCGCGATGCCCCGCATCGTGCCGACCGAAGGCGGACCGACCAACGAACAGGGTCTCGATTTCTACGAGCGCGTGGTCGACGAGCTGCTCGACAACGGCATCAAGCCCGTCGCCACGCTCTACCACTGGGATCTGCCCCAGTACCTTGGGGACAAGGGCGGATGGCTGAACCGTGACACCCCCTATCGTGTCGCCGACTATACCCGCCGCGTGGCGGAACGACTCGGCGACCGAGTCGACACGTGGATCACGCTCAATGAGCCCTGGTGCTCCTCTTACCTGAGCTACGGCGGCACCGAGCACGCGCCAGGAATGGGCGGTGGCCCCGTCGCGTTCGAGGCCGTGCACCATCTCAACCTCGCCCACGGCCTGATGACCGAGACTCTTCGCGACGAGCTCGGTGAACGGGCACAGATCGCCGTTACCCTCAACCTGCAGATCAACCGTGGCGATGCCGATGCCGTGCATCGCACCGACCTGATCGGCAACCGCGTGTTCCTCGATCCGATGCTGCGTGGCTACTATCCGGACGAGCTGTTCGCCGTCACCAAGGGCATTTGCGACTGGTCGTTCATCAAGGACGGCGATCTCGAGCAGATTCATCAGCCGATCGATATGCTCGGCATCAACTACTATTCGACCGGACTCGTCGCCATGAGCGACCGTCCGCAGTTCCCCCAGTCCACCGCGGCGAGCACATTCCCCGGCTGCAGCGACATCGACTGGCTGCCGACCCCCGGCGAACACACCGAAATGGGCTGGAACATCGACCCGGACGGCATGTACGACATGCTCGTGCGTGTACACGACAACTATCCGGAGATGCCGCTGTTCATCACCGAGAACGGCATCGCCTGCGCAGACGAGATGGTCACCGAAGCCGACGGCACCAAGGCCGTGCACGACGACAAGCGCATCGACTACCTGACTCGGCACTTCGACGCGGCCCGCCGCGCGATGGAGGTCGGCGTCGACCTGCGCGGCTACTTCGTCTGGTCGCTGCTCGACAACTTCGAATGGGCGTTCGGCTACACCAAGCGCTTTGGCATCACCTATGTGGACTATGAGACGCAGGAACGTGTCCCGAAGGACAGCTTCAAGTGGTACAGGAAGCTCATCGCAACCCGTGAGCTGCCTAAGCTGTGACAATGCCGTGATGGTATTGAAGCGGCTATCTTTTTCTATGTTCCTTTGATGTGAGTGGCGGAACTCGCTCGCTCAGCACACGCTGAACGAGCGAGTTCCGCCACTCATGCAGTGCACGGGCGTTTCTGCCCGTGCACTGCATGATCCATACGCCACATTCTTCGGTTCGATGACGTCCTGCACATCGAGCCATCCCTACGAAAGGACTTCGATATGACAATGGTGTCAGCAGTCGACGGGCGTATGCTGTACGGCGGCGACTACAACCCGGAACAATGGCCCGAGGAGATCTGGGCCAAGGACATGGAACTGTTCCATGAGGCCGGCATCAATGAGGTCACGCTTAACGTGTTCTCCTGGTCCAGCCTGCAACCCGACGAGGAAACCTACGATTTCAGCCGGCTCGACCGCATCGTGGACACGGTCACCGAGGCCGGCATGAGCATCATCATGGCGACCTCCACCGGAGCGTTGCCCTCATGGCTGTCGCTCAGGTACCCCGAAGTCGAGCGCGTCGACTTCTACGGGCGCAAACACCGGCAGGGGGAGCGTCACGACGCGTGTCCGAACAGTCCCGTCTATCGCAGGCTGTCGGCGGCGCTCGCCGGCAAACTCGCCGAACGATACGGCCATCTTGAGAACCTGGTCGGCTGGCATGTGAGCAACGAGTATGGCGGGTACTGCTACTGCGAACGTTGTACTGAAGCGTTCAGGCAGTGGCTGCGCGCACACTATGCGACGATCGATGAGCTGAATGGAGCATGGAACACGGCATTCTGGAGCGGCACCTTCCATTCGTTTGATGAAATCGGCCTTCCTGATTTCGCCGGAGACGGCATCGACGGGAACCGTGCCGTGCTTCCCGGCTACACGATTGATTATCGGCGGTTTTTCAGCGATTCGATTCGCGAAGCATATCATCTTGAGAAGTTGGCGATTCGTGAGTTTGATCCGACCACGCCGGCTACCACGAACTTTATGTGGCGTTTCGACAACTACGACTATCAAGCGTGGGGAGGCGATCTCGACATCGCCTCGTGGGACTGCTATCCGCAGCGTGATACGAAGCCGTCGAGTACGGCATTCTGGCACGAGGTGATCCGCGGCATCAGACATGGCGAAACGTTCTTGCTGATGGAACAGACGCCAAGCCGCCAAAACTGGCAAGAATACTGCTATCTCAAAGCACCGGGCCAAATGCGCGAAATGAGTTGGCATGCGGTTGCACACGGTGCTGATTCGGTTCAGTTCTTCCAATTGCGCCGGTCGCGTGGCGGTTGCGAAAAGTTCCATGGTGCGGTGATTGATATCGATGGGTCGAATCGCACGCGTGTGTTCCGTGAGGTTGCACAGCTTGGTGGGGAACTGAAGGCGGTTGGTTCGCGGCTGCTTGGTTCACGTAGTACGGCGCGAGTTGCTGTGCTGTTCGACTTCCAGAATTGGTGGGGTCTTGAAGCATGCGTCGGACCGACCCGTGGACTTGATTATGTGGATGAGTGCGAACGGTATTTTGCCGAATTTGCACGACGCAACATTGCGGTTGATGTGGTGCCATTGAACGCTGACTTAAGCGATTACGATGTTGTGCTGGCGCCGTGTCTGTATATGATGCGAAACGACACAATTGCCGCGTTGCGCGAGTATGTGGACGGCGGCGGGCGCCTGCTCCTGACTACGATGTCGGCGTTGGTGGACGAACATGACAACCTGTTCCAAGGCGAATGCCCGGTGCCGCTACGCGATGTGGCCGGCGTATGGGCTGAGGAAACCGACGCGCTGCCTCCGGATATGGCTGTGCCACTGGTCGTGGGAGACTGCGCAGATGCCAAGCTGACCGACGATGCGCAGGAAATCGGCACATGCGGACTTCTGTGTGACATTCTGCATCAGGATGATGGCACGCGCGTACTGGCCCGCTATGGCGGTGACGCATTTTATGCGGGTACGCCGGCGATTACTGCGCATGGTTTTGGGGACGGTCGTTGCTGGTACGTTGGTACGATGCCTGATGCCGATGGTACGCGCATGATTGTGGATGATGTGCTGGCCGGTACAGGTATTCAAGCGACGCCTAGCCCGGATGGTACGGAGATTGTTACGCGAGTTGCTGCCGATGGTACGCGGTTCACGTTCATGCTGAACACTACTGCGCATGTACAAACGGTTGTTGCCCCGTGTGATGGCATTGACCTGCTCGCAGGCGTTGAGACTGCTGGTGCTGGCAGGACGAGCGGCGAGGCGAAGGATGGCACCGAAGGCGTGAATAAAGCCGGATGCGATGCGGCTCCTACGGTTGCTTCAGGTTCCGTTATTACGCTCGAACCTTACGGTGTGGTACTTATCGAATCCCATGCCTGATGGTTCTCGCCTGACTATTCGATCATTCTCCGTGCCGAGCATCGGCTGAGGGCGATTGCAGAATGGGGGGTGCTATCCAACACCGTGGATAGCACCCCCCCATCGTGTAGTGGCCCTCACATGGTGCGATTAAGCAAAATGGCTTAATGACGTTGCTGCTGGATGGGCGCTGAGCGATTCCATGGACGTGTAGTTATGCCTGAGAATGGCAGTATAGACCAGCAATACATAAACGCTTAAGTACGAGCTTGCATAAAAATCCATATACACCAGCCAATAACAGTGCAACACGCCGGATTCATGACGGTTTTCACTGAATATTTCAGCTGTGATGTGCCTGGCATGAAGCTACGAGTAGATACTGAAAAGTCAATAATTGCAACGATTCCAAGATGCGCAGTAAGGTGCTTGCAGATGACTTGGTCCTGTTGTGGCGGAATTGTGTTAACCCGAATACTTAACCGGTTGACAAACGCATAGGTGCGGTGTTATTCTATTCACCAACAGCGCAAAAGAGCTTTAATGCTAAGCGGCAGTAAGGTTCCTGGTGCTGTACATCGCGGCGCTTCATTGCTGAACGCTTGCGTAAACAAGGAAAAGGGACTAATCATCTCTTCACCGCTTCAGCTGTGAAGCTGACAAAGGAGACAGGTAATGAAAGCATTCAAGAAGATTGTGGCTGCAGCTACCGCCGGCTTGTGCATGGTAAGCATGGCGGCTTGCGGCGCCGGTGGTGGATCTGCAGATGGCACCGACCTGACTTACGACAAGATCGAGCTCGGCACCACTGGCAAGGACATCAAGACCACTGTCAACCTGTACAGCCAGCGTACCGATATGCTGCAGGACACCTACAACGGTACGACGTGGAAGCAGTACATTGAAGAATTCAACAAGTTGTATCCAAACATCACGGTTAAGGTCGAAGGCGGCACCAATTACGCCGATTCCGCACTGACCCGTCTGCAGGGAGGCGACTGGGGCGACATGATGATGATTCCAACTGTCGATGCCTCCGAGCTGCAGAACTACTTCCTGCCCTTCGGCACTGTCGATAATCTGAAAGATAAAATCCACTACGTGTATGCCCAGCATTACGACGGCAACGTCTACGGCATCTCCTCGACCGGTAACGCGGTCGGTATCGTCTATAACAAGGCTGTATTCAAGGCCGCCGGCATCACTGAGAATCCGAAGACTCCAGAAGAGTTCATCAACGACCTCAAGCTCATCAAGGAAAAGACTGACGCCATCCCGCTGTACACCAACTACGCGGCCGGCTGGACGATGGGCGCATGGGATGCCTACATCGGTGGTAACGCTACTGGCGACGCCAAGTACATGAATCAGGAGCTGCTGCACACGCAGGACCCGTTCTCTGACCCGGGCGACGGCACTCACGCGTACAACGTGTACAAGATTCTGTACGATGCCGTGGCTGATGGTCTGATTGAAGACGACTTCTCCACCACTGATTGGGAAGGCTCCAAGACTCAGATGAACTCCGGCAAGATCGGCACCATGGTGCTCGGCTCTTGGGCCGTCTCTCAGATCAAGTCGGTCGGCGAAAACGCTGATGACATTGGCTACATGCCGTTCCCGATCACTGTTGACGGCAAGCAGTACACTTCCTCTGCTGCTGACTATGCGTACGGTATCAACAAGGATGCTTCCAAGGAGAATCAGGAAGCCTCAATGATCTTCATCAAGTGGATGACTGAAAAGTCCCACTTCGCGACCAACGAAGGCGGTCTGCCGGTCGATAAGTCCGACTCCACGCTGCCGGATGTCTATTCCGAGTTCAAAGACGTGACCTTCGTCGAAGATGAACCGGCTGTCGAAGGCGAGGAAGATCTGTTCAACGATCTCAACTCCGATTCCGAGCTCAACATCAACGCTGCCGGCGACGCTCGCATCCAGTCCATCGTCGAAAACGCGGCCAACAAGACCAAGTCTTACGATGATCTGGTCAAGGAGTGGAACGAAAAGTGGAACGGTGCGCTGAAAACTGAGAACGTGGACGTCAAGTACACCACGGTCGTCAAGTAAGCGCGCATCCTAACCACGTAACTTCCTGACACATACTCCTCATCCATTGTTCGGGCAGTCGTCAGCAACCACGCCGAGGCTGCCCGAATCCATCCCATACCAGACTTTCCCCAATATCAGCCAAACTCCCCGCCCAGTCGTATCGCACAGGTCAGGCGAGGAATACATCGAAGAGAGGGACCTATGGCCTCGTCAGCAGCGGGAACGACGGCAGCCGTCGATATTCCCGACAATATCCAGCCAAAAGATTGGCGTAAAACCGGAATCATCGTTGCATTCTCCGCGATTCCGCTCGCTCTGCTCGTCTTCTTCACCTACCTGCCGTTCTTCAACATGGTGGGCTACAGCTTCTACAAGATGAAGTACATCGGCACTCCGAAATGGATCGGACTTCAGAACTACATTGAAGTGTTCACCCGCCCGGATACGCTGTCTTCGCTCAAACTCAGCCTGTACTACATGGCCGGAGCGCTTATCCAGGTCGCAATCGCCCTGTACCTGTCCACCATGCTGGCGTTCAAGGTGCGCGGTGGCGGTATCTTCAAGGCTGTCTACTTCTTCCCGTATCTGATTAACGGCATCGCGGTCGGCTTCATCTTCAAGTTCTTCTACACTCGCGGATACGTGTTCGATACCGTGCTCCAATGGTGCGGCTTCCAACTCGACGCTCTGCCTTACTGGCTGAAAGATCAGAGCATCAACAACTGGTCGCTGGTGGGCGCATCCATCTGGCGATACCTTGGCCAGAACGTCATCCTGTTCATCGGCGCGATCATGTCGGTCGATAAGACGCTGTATGAGGCGGCTGAAATCGACGGTGCGAACAAGTGGCAGCAATTCAAGCACATCATCCTGCCGGGCATCCAGACGATCCTCGTGCTCAACATCATCCTGTCGATCACCGGTTCGCTCTCCGCCTTCGAAGGCCCGTACGTGATCACCACCGGTGCAAACGGTACCGCGACGTACTTCGTGCTTATGGATCAGCTCGCGCATGGTAGCCAGAAGGTCGGCCTTGCATCCGCCATGGCTGTGGTGTTGCTGATGATCATCCTCATCTGCGCGTTGCTCCAGCAGATGTTCTTCAAATACGTATTCCGCGATGCCGACGATGGCGTCGCCAAGGCGAAGAAGAAAGCCGCGAAAATCGAAAGGCAGCGTCGCAAGATGGCGCTGAAGAACGCTCCGATTGTCCGCAACGGCTCCCGTAACTCCAAAGAAAAGGCGGTGGCATGATGACTGACGTTGTCGCACAGGCCAAGGCGCGCAGCCTGGCGCGCAGCAACTCCTTCTGGTACAAGGCCAAGCAAGGCGTGTTGGTGTTCTTCAAGTACTTCTCGCTGATCTTCGTGGCTTTCTGGATGGTTGTTCCGCTGGTGAGCTGCTTTGTGACTGCGGCGAAAACCACCAAGGAATACCAGTCCACGTCCGTGATGACCATGCCGTCGAACTGGTTCAATTTCGGCAACTATGTGCAGGCGTTCAAGGCCTCGAACATGGCAATCGCCTTCCGCAACTCGTTCACTGTGCTTGTGGTCGTGCTGATTATCACCACGCTTATCGGCACCATGCTCGCCTATGTGCTCTCCCGCTTCACTTTCCCCGGTAACGCGGTGATTCGCGGCCTGTTCACTGTGGCTGCTTTGCTTCCGGGCATCGCGATGCAGGTCCCGATGTACAAGATGATGGTTCAGATGCACGCCGTCAACACCATGTGGGGCTACATCCTCATGATGTGCGGCACTGATGTGATCTCCATCTACGTGTTCATCCAGTACTTCGAGAACATCTCCACCTCGCTTGACGAGGCTGCCATTATGGATGGCGCCTCCTACTGGACGATTTACTCGCGTGTCCTGCTGCCGTTGCTCAAGCCGGCTATCGTCACCTGCATGATTTTGAAGGGCGTAGGTGTGTACAACGAGTACTATGCCTCGAACTTGTACCTGCAGAAGGAAAGCCTGAAGACCGTCGCGATCGCGCTATACTCGTTCACTGGCCCGATGGGCAGCCAGTACAACCTGATCTGCGCCGGCGTGGTCATCACGTTGCTGCCGATGCTGGTTCTGTTCCTGATCTTCCAGAAGCAGATTTACAACGGCATTGCCGCCGGTGCTGTTAAGGAGTGATTCCGTTGGCTTCCGTCGGTGTGCGCCGACGGAAGCCTCACGCATATCATCGGCAAGTCTCACGATTTGCATAGCTCATGATGAAGAATCGGCTTACATAGCTGAACGACAAACGACTCATATCACAAGGATGTTTCCCATGACCCATACTCCTAACACCTTCCGCTCGCTCACCGAAGGCTGGACTGTTCGCGCGCTTAACCCGCAGGTTGCTCCTGAAGAACTGCGCGCTGCAATCACCGCTGGCATTCCGGCCACAGTCCCTGGCGAGGTTACGCTCGACCTGCTCGCAGCTGGTCTGATCGACGAACCGTTCGACGGCGACAACGAAAACCATCAGCAGTGGATTGGCGATGTTGACTGGCAGTTTGAAACCGAATTTGAATGGCACGCAAATGGGCAGACCCGCCACGATCTGGTTGCGTACGGTCTTGACACGGTTGCCACAGTGATGATCAACGGCCAGTTGGTCGGCTTCTCGCAGAACTATCATCGTTCGTATCGTTGGGATGCGCGCGGTCAGCTGCGCGACGGCATCAATACGCTTACGGTAACGTTCGCATCGTCCGTGCGTGAGTCTGATCGTCGTGAGCAGGAACTTGGCTACTATCCGCACACCGAGCATCATGCGTTCAACCAGCTGCGTAAGCCAAGCTACCAGTTCGGATGGGACTGGGGTATTGACGTTGCCAACGCTGGCATGTGGCGTGAGATCGGCATCGACTCGTGGTCTGGCGTGCGTTTTGCTGCGGTGCGTCCGCTGGTTGACGTGCTTTCGGATGGTACTGGTGTACTCAAAACCACGGTTGAGATTGAGCGCGAAGGCGAAGGTCGCGTGATGACTTCGGCCGATGCTCACACGCAGCAGAAGCCGGTTCAGGTGAGTGTGACAATCGCTGGATTCGGTGCGAACGTTACTGTAAACGGTGAGGTTGAATACGGTCGCAATACGACGACGCTGACTGCCGTTGTGCCGAATGCGCAACTGTGGTGGCCGATCGGCTACGGCGAGCAGCCGCTGTACGACGTAACTGTAACAGCTGGCGAGAATGCGGCCGAATGGACCGGTCGTGTCGGCTTCCGTACGGTGCACGTTGATACTCGCGCCGACGAAATCGGTCGACCGTTCCAGATCTACGTCAATAACGTGCCCGTGCATGCACGTGGCTACAACTGGGTGCCGGTCGATGCCTTCCTGTCTCGCGCCGACCGCGCTTTCTACGCGAAGTGTTTCAATGACCTAGTCGAATCCAACTCGAATATGGTGCGTGCGTGGGGCGGTAGCATCTACGAATCCGACGAATTCTACGATCTGGCCGACGAACTTGGCATCATGGTCTGGCAAGACTTCATGCTCGCCTGCGCCGCTTATCCGGAAGATGCCGGCACTCGCGCCGAAATCGAAGCCGAAGCGCGCGAACACATCAACCGCTTGAGCTCGCACCCGAGCTTGACCGTCTGGAACGGCTCTAACGAAAACTATGTCGCCTACTCCGAGTGGGGTGGTTTCAAGCAGGCTCTGCGTGACGACGACAAGCCCGCGAACGCGTATGGCTATGGCGAAAAAGGCTGGGGCGACTACTATTACGCCGACCTGTTCCCGAAGTTGCTCGCCGAGCTCGACCCGACGCACGTCTACCTGCCGAGCTCCCCGATGAGTTTCACGCCATTCGTTGACGCGAACAAGGACGTGGACGGGACTATGCACATCTGGGATGTGTGGAACCGCGTCGACTACCGCAAGTACGCCGACTACACGCCGCGCTTCGCCGACGAATTCGGCTATCAGGCACCGCCGGCATTCAGCACGCTCACCCGCGTGGTGCACGACGAGAAGCTTGAACCGTTCGGCAAGCAGATGCTCGTGCATCAGAAGGCAATGGGCGGCAACTACAAGCTGGCGCGCGGCATGCGCTCGCATCTGACCCCGGGCAACATCAACGATGTGAGCTACAACGCAGACGGTACACGAAACTGGCTTATCCCGACCGACGACTGGAGCAATATCGAAGACTGGCATTGGGCATGCCAGCTGCAGCAGGCGCAGGCGATCCGCTTCGGCGTTGAGCATATGCGTTCGCTTGAACCGGTCAATGCAGGTGCCTTGATCTGGCAGCTCAACGACGACTGGCCGGTCGTGTCGTGGGCCGCCGTGGATTATTACGGTCATCGCAAGCCGTTGTGGTACGCTTCGCGTGACTTCTTCGCGCCGCGTTTTGCCACGATCCAGCCGCGCGTTTCCGACAAGGCGCGCGAAGACAAGAGCTGGGAAGGTGTGCCGGTTGCGCCGGACCATCTGGAGCTGCTGGTCGCGAACGATACGCGTGACTCCTGGACCGGTACGTGGACAGTTGAACGTCGCGATTTTGCAGGCGAAGTGCTTGCCTCGCAAACGTTTGCCGATGTGACCGTAGAGGCCACGGGTCATGTTGCGCTCGCACTTGATGAAGCGGTAGCTGGATTCGGTGACGTGAACGGTGAGATTCTGGTCGCGACGCCGGTTGCGGCCGATGGCGTTGCCGGTGCGCAGTTCGCTCGCGTGATCTGCAACCCTGCCGATGTGATCGATCAGCGGCTCGACCGCAATCCATTCGAGGCGACCGTTGCCGTTATGGATGATGGCTATGATTTGACCGTAACCGCGAAGGCATACGCGCGCGACGTGTTCTGCATGGTCGATAAGGTCGATCAGGATGCGCGTATCGACGGTGGCATGGTGACGTTGCTGCCGGGCGAATCGGTGACGTGGCATATCATGGCGGCCGCCGGACTTGATCCGGCCGCGTTCATCGCTTCGAATGTGCTGCGATGCGCAAACGATCTCAAGATTTTCGTCTGAGAGCGCAGACCATTCTGACGTGAATAGGGAACAATCATGAAAAGCAGGGTGACCATCAGCGACGTGGCGCGGGCCGTGGGCGTATCCAATAGCGCGGTATCATATGCGCTGAACGGACGGCCGGGTATTTCGGAACGCACCAGGAGCAGGGTGCTACATGCCGCGCAGGAACTCGGCTGGAAGCCGAACAGCGCTGCGAGAGCCTTGTCGAAGGCGCGCGCCCATGCCATCGGACTGATTGTGACCTATTCCGCGGATGTCCTGTCTGTGGAATCGTATGCATTGGAGCTCATCGCCGGTCTGGAGACGGTTTTCGAACAGGAGGGGTATTCGCTCCTGCTGAGGTCGGCAAAAAGCCGTCTCCATGAGCTTGCCATCATGCAAGAGTGGATCGCCGATGCCACCGTGGACGCACTATTGGTGATGAACGTTGAGCTCGGTGACCCTCGCATCGCCGAGCTCAGGAAGCATACGGAATTCCCTGCGTTGCTGCTGTGCGACGCCTCGATGGCGGGCGGGCTGACCACGTTGTCCGACGACGAGGAGGAGGCTGCGCGTCTCGTTGTCGACTATTGCCATGCTCTCGGGCA
The DNA here is from genome assembly GCF_006408855.1 of Bifidobacterium sp. UTBIF-68. Lineage (NCBI taxonomy): Bacteria > Bacillati > Actinomycetota > Actinomycetes > Bifidobacteriales > Bifidobacteriaceae > Bifidobacterium > Bifidobacterium sp. UTBIF-68. The sequence goes on from NZ_JFAN01000009.1 coordinate 147,341, forward strand.
TCGCAGCATGGCTCGTGTGGCCGGTCCCGAAATGATGGGGCATACGCTCGTCAGGGACAAGGCGTTCGTGTCGCTGACGATGAACGCTGGGATACGGTACCGCTGTCTGCATACCGATTATTCTCCGGCGCAGGGCCGCATGAGCATCGAGCAGCTGCTGTCGTTGCCGGATCCGCCGACCGTCATTGTATGCGACAGCGGTGCGGCGGCGGTTACGGCCATTGATGTGGGACGTCGTCGCGGTATGCGCGTTCCGGAGGACTTGTCGGTGATTTCGTGGGACGATACCTTCATGTGCGAGATGGCCGATCCGAGCGTCACCTCGCTGAATCGTAATGTGTTCGGACGTGGGCGCAAGGCGGCCCGCGCGATCATCGACATGGTTGAGGGGCGGCAGGTGAAATCCGTCACCGCCTCCGACGATACGATGATTGTCCGTGACTCGACTGGGCGTCCGAAGCGGACAATCGTCCACAATGCGGTGATTGGGGATGGTGAACCGGTAAAGAACTTGTTATTGTCTAAATAAGTAGTAAGTAGTGAGTAGCGTTTTGTTCGCAGCTGGGAGATCTTTGATCTGTCAGAGGCCAGTGATGACGTCGTAAGAACGTGACGGAATTGCAGGAGGATTGTCGTGTCGAAGGCGAAAGTGACCATTACCGACGTCGCCAAGGCGTCGGGTGTCTCCAACAGTGCGGTGTCCTATGCGTTGAACGGCAAACCCGGCGTTTCGCAGGAAACGCGTGAGAAGGTGCTGAAGGTCGCAGACCAGTTGGGATGGCGCCCCAATAAGGCCGCCAAGTCACTTTCCGACGCGCGCACGAATTCCGTCGGCCTGGTGCTCACCTACGATCCCGCCGTACTGTCTGTCGAGGCGTTCGGCATGGAGCTCATCACCGGCTTAACAGCGAGGCTTGAGGAGGCCGGCTATTCGTTGCTTATTCGTTCGTCTCGCAACATGCGTGCGGAGCTCGACATCCTTGATGATTGGATCGCCTCGGGGGCGGTGGACGGTGTATTCCTGCAGAACGTCGAGCTCGGCGATCCCCGCATCGAACTGATGTCCCACCATCTCGAGATGCCGACGGTGGTCATGGGAGATGAATCATTGGCCGGCGGCCTGATCTCACTGAGCACGAACGAGCGAGATGGTGTGCGGGTGATCGCGGAGTATTGCGCCGATCAGGGGCATCGGCGGATTGCCCGCGTGGCCGGCCCGGAGAATCTCGGTCATACCTTCATACGGGACAATGCGTTCATGGAGGTCGCCGCGCGTCTGGGACTGCAGTACACCTGTCTGCATGCCGATTACACGCCCGAGGGCGGCAGGAAGTGCACGGAGCGTCTGTTGTCATTGCCGAACGCGCCGACTGCGATCATCTACGACAACGATGTCATGGCGTTGACCGGGGCGCAGGTCGCCGCGGTCCGCGGCCTCAACGTACCGCAGGATCTGTCCGTGATCTCGTGGGACGATTCCTTCCTGTGCGAGGTGAATGCGCTGGGCATCACCGCACTGGGGCACAACATCATCGAACGTGGACGCACCGCGGCGGGCTTGTTGCTCGACCTCATCGACGGCAAGCCAGTGGAATCCGTCTGGGAGCCGCAGGAGAAGCTCGTCGTGCGCGCATCCAGCGGACCCCTTGCCTGATCGTCATGATTGTCCGGCCGGCGTCTTGCGCCGGCTTTTTGCTATCTGCGGTGTGGTGAATTTGTTGACGAATCAGTGACGCGGGATGATAAGTCGTGCTGCATCACAATGAAATGCGGTGCATGAGGATTCGCTAGCCGCGTGTCGCTTAACCGATTAAGGTATAGTGATTGCTGGCATTTGAGATTGCTGCTGTAGCGCTGCGGTGGCTTTCTGCATTGGATGCGGGCTGATATGCGGGCTCGAGACCCCGATGGCGCACGGCGTTGGGCGTTGGAACATTCATCTGCGCTTAAGTGACCGACAAGCATATCTAGTCTCGTGTCCGTGCGGCGAGATGGAGGGACGCGAGCAGCCGCTGTTCGCGTCAATGCGCGGCGGCGTGGAATCCGGATCGATGGCGAGAGCCGACAAAGGAGATTCATGATGTTTGACCAAGGGCCTCATACGGTGTTGCGTGGTGGCGGCGTGTGCGTGGTACTGAAAACGCCGGCGGACGACATGCCGCAGGTGGAGTACTGGGGGCGCGATATCGTCGGTCCGACGGGTGACTGCGGTTGCGCGATCGGCAATGATACCTGCGCGGGATGCGCAACAGCCGGCTCATCGGCATGCCCGCTGAACGAGTCCGTTCTCGCTGCGCTTGACGCGATGACCCTCAAGGACACCCCGCCGAACAAGCCGGATGCGGCATGGCGCCCATCGTTGCTGCCGCAAGGCGCGGAAGGCTGGGCCGGCCGCGCCGGACTGGAATGCGCGCGCGGCGGTCGGCCGGTGTACGCGCGTTGGACGCACGTAGAGACCACTGCTGGACCATCGTCGCTCGCCGTCGCCGCCGAAGATGCAGTCAACGGACTGAAGCTCGATGCGACGTTACGTATCACCGCATCCGGCCTTGTCGTCGCGCGGCATACGATTACCAACACCGCAAGTCCGACAGGCGATTCAGCCGCCGGCCCGGCCTCCACGCAGCTAGCCGCCAACACGGGCGAACCGCTCACCGTCAGCTGGCTCGACGCCACCTTGCCCATGCCGAAACGCGCCGATACGCTCACCCAATTCACCGGACGTTGGCCGCTCGAAAAGCAGCCCGCCACGGGTCCGCTGCCGGTCGGTTCAATCACGCGCGACTGCCGACGTGGCAAAACCGGACATGACAGCCCGTGGATGTTCATCGCATCCATCGGTGCGCCGCGCAACCAGACCGGGGACATCTGGGCCTGCCATCTCGCATGGAGCGGCAACCAGACATACCGCATCGACAATCTGCCCGCACACGAGCCGGTCATCGGTGCCGGCGAGCTACTCGGCCCGGGCGAGATACGGTTGAATCCCGGCGACAGTTACACCACTCCGGAAGTGTGCTTCTCCTATTCCGACCGTGGCCTTGACGGCATCGCCGACCGATTCCACGGCTGGCTGCGCTCGCTGCCCGGACATGTGGACTTCGCCGCAAAGCCGCGCCCGTTCACGCTCAACACATGGGAGGCCGTCTACTTCAATCATGACGAGGCCACACTGAAACGGTTGGCCGACCATGCGGCGCAAGTCGGCGTGGAACGGTTCGTGCTCGATGACGGCTGGTTCCACGAACGACGCGACGACACCCGCGGGCTCGGCGATTGGGTCGTTGATCCGGCCGTCTGGTCCAACGGATTGGACGGTCTGGCCACGCATGTGCACGATCTGGGCATGGAATTCGGCCTGTGGTTCGAGCCGGAGATGGTCAATCTCGATTCCGACTTGGCTCGCGAACATCCTGATTGGATACTCGCCGCGCCGGAAGCGGTGCCAGGACGCGCGGACCTGTCATACCGCACGCAAAACGTGCTTGACCTCGCCAATCCGGACGCATACGCGCATGTGCGCGACCAGATGGCCGCACTCGTCGAGCAGCTTGGCGTGAACTACATCAAATGGGACCACAACCGCGAGGTCACCGAGCCGATGCATGACGGTCGTTTCGGACTGCACGAGCAGACCGAAGCCTGCTACCGGCTGTTCGACGAGCTGAAGGCCCGTTTCCCCGGCCTTGAAATCGAAAGCTGCTCGTCGGGCGGCGCACGCACCGACGCGGGCATCCTGCAGCACGCCGACCGCATCTGGGCATCCGACTCCAACGATCCGCGCGACCGAGTGGATATCCAACGCTGGACCGAACTCATTGTGCCTCCCGAGATGATCGGTGCCCATGTTGGCCCGTCTCCCGCGCATTCCACCGCCCGCGCCACCGATTTGAGCTATCGTGCGGCGATCTCCCTCACCGGATGCTCCGGATTCGAATGGAACATCCTTGAATGCACAGACGAGCAGATCGCCGTGCTGCGATCATTCGTCGCGTTGTACAAAGAGCTGCGCGGACTGCTCCACACCGGCCGCGTCATGCATGCCGATTGCAAGGACCAGGCGCTGCGGGCGCGCGGTGTCGTGAACGCGGACCGTACACATGCCGTATGGGTCATCGCCACCACGGACAACATCCGTGACTGGCTGGCCGAACGGCTGCAGGTGACCGGACTCGACCCAACCCGTTCCTACCGTGTGCGGATGCGCCGCGAAATCGGCGAATCGCACTGGGGCTGGGTGACGCCGCAGTGGCTCACCGCAGCGCAGGACGATGACGGCAACGGCGGCTTCACCGCGCCTGGGCGGTTTCTGTCCGAAGTCGGACTGCAACTGCCGAACCTGTGGCCCATGCAGGCGATCGTGCTTGAATTCACGGCAATCTGAGCATCACTCATCAATCGGAAACCATCGAATACCAAGGAGCATCCACCATGACCTCTGCCACCCCCGTCGATCAGCAGCTCACCAAACGAGCCAGCGCGTTGTTTGACGCATTGCACCGCCATACCGGCGAATTCGCCATGTTCGGTCACCAAGGCGACACCTCAACCCACCACAGCGCCGACGCGGATTCCGACACGCTCGCCGTGACCGGCTCATACCCGGCCGTGTGGGGCGCCGACCTCGGACGCATCGAACTTGGCTGGGACGAGAACATCGATCACGTCCCCTTCGTCGACATCCGCAATGATGCCCGCCGCGCATCCCGCATGGGTGCCATCGTCACCTTCAGCTGGCATTCGGTCAACCCGATCACCGAAGGCGGGTACGGCGACAACCTCGCCCCCGGATCGGTTGCCGCCGTATTGCCTGGCGGCGAGCTGCACGGCAAATACCTCACCTGGCTCGATCGGCTCGCCGACTTCCTGCTGTCGGTGCGTGACGACGACGGCACCCCGATTCCGCTGATCTTCCGCCCGTTCCACGAACACACCGGCGACTGGTTCTGGTGGTGCCCGGGCTCGTTCGCGCGACCGACCGACACCACGCCGGAACAGTTCGCCGAGCTCTGGCGCATGACCGTCGAATACCTACGCGACGAACGAGACGTGCATCAAGTGCTGTATGCGTACTCGCCCGACCGTAGCCGCATCGACATGACCGACGACACCACACTGGAATCCGGCTACCTGCGCGGATATCCGGGGGACGGCTATGTCGATGTGCTCGGACTCGATGACTACTGGGACATCGACCAGCCGCTCGACGGGCCGGACGCCGCCGATCCGGCCGAACGCCATGACAAGTTCGTGCGCATCCTCACGCTTATCGGACGGCTCGGTATGGAGCGAGGCAAACTCGCCGCGGTCACTGAAGTCGGCTCCCCGCGCGAGTTCGCGGCGGCGTTCGGCGATGACCCGAACGCGCCGTGGACGACGTTCATGCTGAGTGCCGCAAAGGCCAACGAATACACGCGTCGCGCGTTGTGGTATCTGCCGTGGTGCAACTTCGACGGCGCGGAGCACACCGGTGCGTACGGCACGCCGACCGTTGACTCGCCATACGCCGAGGACTTCCGCCGGTTCGTGCGGGACGATTTCATGCGGATGGCCGACACCCTGCCGGACATGTATGCCTGATGTGCGGTACGGCGCAACGGACGTGACCCGGCATGCGCGGCAAAGCAATGTGGAACAAAGGCATATAAGGCATATAAGACTAGGACATATGGGACAAGGAGCATGATGATGAGGGATGTGCGGCAGCTCATTCAGGATGCGATGGACCGCGCGGTCGACCATGGTGAGATCGCGGGTGCGACCATGCTGGCCGTACGACATGGCCGGGAACTCTGGCAGGCGACTGCCGGCATGCGCAACATCGAACGCGGCGAGGCCATGACCCGTGACACGATCTTCCGCCTGTATTCACAGACCAAACCGGTCACGGGCTCGGCGGCGATGATGCTCGTCGAACGGGGACTGCTCGACCTCGCCGCCCCCGTCAGCACATACCTGCCCGGATTCAAGGGGCAGCGTGTCACCACGGAGTTCGAACCCGATGCCGGCGGCGCATCCTCTTCGAACGAGCGGCTGGCCAACGATATCCCCACCGATATGGCCGGTGCCATCGCCAGCGTCGCGCATGACGGCGAGCGCACGGTGCCGGCCTCGCGTGAGGTGACCGTCAAGGATCTGCTGACGATGACCTCCGGCATCCCGTATGGGGATTCGAATTTCGAGGCCGGCCGCATCGTCGGCAAGGTGTTCGACGACCTCGCCGCGCGTCTGCATGGCCCGAATCCGATGGGCACGGTTGAGCTGGCGAACCGGCTGGGGCAGTGTCCGCTGCGGTTCCAACCCGGTTCGCGTTGGATGTACGGCACCAGCGCGGACGTGATCGGCGCGATCATCGAGGTCGTGACAGGCAGACGCTTCGGCGACTTCCTGCATGACGAACTGTTCGAGCCGCTCGGCATGCGCGATACGGCGTTCTACGTCCCCGCCGACAAGCTCGACCGGCTGGCCGCGGTATACGACAATCCGTGTTTGCCTATAGACCCGGCGAATGCGGGCGGACCATTGCGGGAGATTGTCACCGACCATCTCGGCGTGCCGTACGCGGCGACCGAAGACCCGGCGTATCAGGCCGGAGGCGCGGGACTGCGGTCCACGGTCGACGATTTCGTGAAGTTCGGCCAGATGCTCATCGGCGAGGGCGAGTTGGACGGTGTGCGCATTATGCAGCCGGCGACCGTGCGCATGATGACCTCGGGTGCGATGTACGCACGGCACTATCCGGATTTCGAGGAGTGGCAGCCGGGGTGCAACTACAACACGTTCATGCGCATCGTGGAGGAACCGGGCAAATCGACCATGATCTGCCGCGCCGGCGAGTACGGCTGGGACGGATGGCTCGGCACCTATTTCTGCAATGACCCTGCGACCGGGACCACATTCCTGTTCATGATCCAGCTCGCCAATGCCGGGACCATCCCCGTGACGCGCAAGGTGAAGAACATCGTCAATGCGCATCTCGACAGCTGATGCGGCTGACACTTCCGAGGCGTCGCCGTGCGCAGTGGCGATGCGTACCCATACCGTCAATATCCACGTACGACAAGGAGACATTATGGTCTATCAACGAGATGGCATGACAGCCGTGGCACCTGCCACAGATGGACGATTCACTTGGGGCAATGGCGTGGTATCTATGGCGTTTGCCACAGCCGCAGATGAGCCGGTACGTCTCGTCGGTGTGACGGGACGAGGTATGGCGGCATCCGGTGAGTCCGGTGCGGCCGGGGCTGCCGACGAAATCGACGCGGTCGGGGCCGCGCAGCGTGACCCACGGCCGATTGTGGAAGTGCACGCCGCCAATACCGGATCGAACGATAACCGTCTCGCGTTGATCGCCACGGTGGCCGGTGCGAGACTGCGCTTCGTTGAAGCGTGGGAGAGTCGGTCCGCTGATGGCAGCGTCGAACCGTACCGGCTGCATATCACGCAATATGCGCCGTATGATCGATTGCGGCCTGCAGGACGTCCGATGGGCGACGTTGATTCCCCAGTGGTTGATTGCTCCGATGCTGATACTGACTTCGATGCTGCTGTGCGCGACAGGCATACGGATGGGGAAGCGGTCCTCCGCGATACCGATGGCGGGCTGGTTGTCACTTCCGTATTCGAGGCGTATCCGGGGCTGTCCGCCGTGCGCACTTACACGATGGTGCACTCCGCGCAGCCGTTCACCATCGAAGCGGTGTCGTCGCTGAACCTTACATTGCCGATGGACGCCGGCAAGGCCACGGTCGACGCATCACGCCTGTACTGGGGCGACAGCGCATGGGCCGTGGAAAACGACTGGCATTGCGCGCCGTTGCGCAGTACCGCGGTGCGCGACCGCAACCAGACCATCAATCCGGGGGAGTCGAGCTCCCGATTCGCGTTGAGTTCGGCCTCGACCTGGTCCACTGGCGTGCACCAGCCCGCCGGCATCGTCGAAGCGTTGTCTCAGGCGGATGCCGAGCCATCCTTCTCCGTGATGTGGCAGATCGAACACAACGGCGCATGGGAATGGGAGGTCGGCGAGAACGACCCCGGTCTGCACGTCACCGCCTTCGGCCCTGAATACCAGGATCACCACTGGGAGACAGCGTTGGGTGAGGGCAACGATTTCACCAGCGTCCCGGTCTCGTTCGCGCTTGCCGCAGGGGATTGGCAGCAGGCCGTTGCCGAAATGACGCTCCAACGCCGCGCGTTGCGTCGTGCGAAGGCCGCCGAGCTTGGGCGCGAGTCCGCCTTCACGCATACCCAGGGACTGGTGGTGTACAACGACTACATGAACACCTTGTTCGGTGATCCGCGGTTGGACAAGGAACTGCCGCTGATCGAGGGGGCGGCCAAGACCGGTGCGGATGTGTTCTGCATCGACGCCGGCTGGTATGACAGCACCGAAGGTGGTTGGTGGGACATGGTCGGCGAATGGGAGCCATCCACGAACCGTTTCGGAGACTTCGGACTGGCGGGGCTCGCGCAGACGATACGCGATCATGGCATGGGGCTGGGTCTATGGCTCGAACCCGAGGTGATTGGCGTCAAGTCGCCGCTCGCGCATACGCTCCCGGATGAGGCGTTCTTCACCCGCCACGGTGTGCGCGTGTGCGATTCCGGCAGATACCTGCTCGATTTCCGTTCCGCGGCCGCCCGCGACCATGTGAGTCGCACTGTCGACCGGCTGATTGACGAGTTCGGTGCCGTGTTTTTCAAGTTCGACTACAACACCGTACCCGGCACCGGCACCGACCGTGACGCCGAATCGGTAGGTGGTGGATTGCTTGCGCATTGCCGTGCCTATCTTGATTGGCTTGACGATCTGCGCCGCCGCCATCCGGACGTGATGATCGAAAACTGCGGATCGGGTGCGATGCGCGCCGACTACGCCCAGCTATCCCGATTGGATCTGCAATCCACGTCGGACCAGTGTGATCCGTTGATCTATGCCGCAATTGCCGCCGGTGCGGGCCTGACGATCCTGCCCGAACAGCAGGGCAATTGGGGCTATGCGCAACAGGAGATGGACGATGAGACCGCCGTGCTCACCCTGGCGGCCGGCGTGCTGGGCAGACTGTACCTGTCCGGTTTCATCAATCGCATGGACGAGTCGAGGCTCGGCTTGGTGCGTGATGCGGTCGCGTTGCATCGCCGCGTGCTTGACGAGCAGCAGCGACTGGTGCCATGGTGGCCTGCGGGGCTGCCCGCCTTCGACGGCGACTGGCTGGTTTCCGGATTGCTGGCTGCGCCGAATGAGCGCAGGGATGCGGCTGATGATATCGCTTCATATCTGACGGTATGGAGGCGCGGAGGCGAGCCCTTTGTGGACATCGCATTACCGCAAGGGAGAGTGGTTCGGCAGATCTTCCCCAATCCGGAGCGTCCGGAGCATGCGCCGGATGCGGCTCCATGGACCGTCGAACGTCTCGACGCCCATGTCGTGCGCATCCATGCCAGTGATATCGCTCGCCCTTCCGCGCGTATCTTCGCGGTTATGCCCAAATACCCCAAATACTGTGCCATATAAATACAAGAAAGGTATCAACAATGGAAAATGAAGCCCGATATGAGCTCGGTACTCCGGAAAACAAGACGTGGCTCAATGAGCAGCGTGACTCCCTGATGGCCTTCGGCCATGCCTTCCCTTCGCCGGACGGAGGCTCGTACTGGCTGGGCGACGATGGCACCCCGTGGAAGGACCGCAATCGCGAGACTTGGATCACCTGCCGTATGACCCACGTCTATTCGCTCGCCGCGTTCACCGGCCATGCCGGCGCCGAGGCGCTTGTCGATGCCGGACTGAAGGGCCTGACCGGTGAGCTCCATGACGACGCCAACGGCGGCTGGTATGCGGCCGTCACCCCGGACGGCGACCACATCGGTATAAAACAGTGCTATGCGCACGCCTTTGTGTTGCTCGCCGCATCCTCCGCCACGCTGCTCGGCCGCCCCGGCGCCGCCGAACTGCTCGCCGATGCCCAGCAGGTCTTCCTCAAGCGATTCTGGGATGACGAGATCGGCCTGTCCGTCGATACGTGGAACGAGGATTTCACCGAGCTCGACGCATACCGCGGCCTCAACGCCAACATGCACTCGGTCGAGGCGTTCCTCGCCGTGGCCGACGTCACCGGCGATGAAACATGGCGTACACGCGCCGGTCGCATCATCGACCACGTCGTCGGCTGGGCGGAAGCCAACAACTGGCGCATCCCCGAGCACTTCCACGAGGACTGGTCGGTGGACCTCGAATGCAACGCCGACAAGAAGGACGACCAGTTCAAGCCGTACGGCGCCACCCCTGGCCACGGCATCGAATGGGCCAGACTCATCACCCAGTACGCGCTGAGCGCCCCCGGCCTTGCCGAAAGCCGTAAGGCGCAGCTGGTCGACGTGGCCGAAAATCTGTTCCACCGTGCTGTGTCCGATGGTTGGAACGCCGATGGCGCGCCCGGCATTGTCTACACCACCGACTGGAACGGCGTGCCCGTCGTGCATGACCGCATGCACTGGACGCTCGCCGAAGCGATCAACACCTCGTCCGTGCTGGCCCATGTGACCGGCAAGGCGGAATACGCCGACCTGTACTCGACCTTCCTCAAGTATGCCGACGAGTACGTCATCGACCATGTCAATGGTTCCTGGTTCCACCAGCTCGACCGCACCAACCAGCCAATCGGCACTGTTTGGCCGGGCAAGTCTGACCTGTACCACGCCACCCAGTCGATGATGATCCCGCTGGGCGACCCGTCGATGTCCATCGCGGTTGCCTCCCAGCGGTCAGGCGACTGAATCAACCGAGCCCACTCGGTCCGGATATAGTCATGATTCTTGCCCGCCCATGCGATGTGGAATGCGTATTTCCCCTCTTTCTGCGCAATCCGTATCGTATGGGCGGGTTTTCCATTGTGGTTATGCCTAATACGTAGTCGTCGATGTCTGCGGCCCGTGTATACTAGATTGCTGTTGCTTTGGCAGGCCGAGCCGTGAAGCAGACAATCCGGTGGATTGTCTGTAGGCGAGGGGAGCGCGGTTTACCGCGTGACCTTGTACCGAGCCAAAGCGTGTTGCTTTGGC